>CAMDDY010000031.1 GCA_945893125.1 Bordetella parapertussis | reverse complement strand
TCCGACGTAACTGCCGGCGATACCGCCCACCACCGCACCGATGGCGCTGCCCGCGCCGGTCGTCGGTTGGGTGTTTTCAATCTGCACTTCGCGCACGTTTTCGACCACGCCGGTGCGCACGATTTCCTCGCGCTGCACCTGTTCGCCGGGACGCATGGTCTCGCCGGTGGTGGCGCACCCCGGCAATGTCGCCGCCGATACTGTCAGTACGGTTATCGCTATGGCTCTTCTGTATCCTGACTGATTCATGACCTTTCTCCCGGTTAACCCGCCGTTCGTATCCTTCGTACCATTACCACGGTGATGCGCCAAAATCCGCTTGATACTGCGCCGCAATACTGTCGCGCGTAAACGTGTGATTCTGCCCGCCGCGCTGCGCGATTTTTATCGACCCCAGCAGCGACGCCAGCCGGCCTGTCACCGCCCAATCCAATTTGTTGGTAATACCGTACAGCAGACCGGCGCGAAACGCATCGCCGCAGCCGGTAGGGTCCAGAATCGCAGCGGGCTTGACGCTTGGAATATTAAACGTTTTGCCGTCCGCATGGATGACCGAGCCTTTGGCGCCCAGCGTCACAATCAGCGCCGTCACCTGTTTTGCCAAATCCTCCAGGCTCTTGCCCGTGCGCTCCTGTAACAATTCGGCTTCGTAGTCATTGACGGTCACATAATCCGCGAGGTCGACAAATTTCATCAATTCTTCGCCGTTAAACATCGGCAAGCCCTGTCCCGGATCAAAAATAAACGGGATGCCCGCGTCACGAAACTCACGCGCATGTTGCAGCATGCCGTCGCGTCCGTCCGGCGAGACGATGCCGAGCGTGGCGCCTTTTCCGTCAACAACGGCGTCGGCCACATGATTAAGATGCGAATGATTCATCGCGCCCGGATGAAACGCGGTGATCTGATTGTCGTCGAGATCCGTGGTGATGAACGCCTGCGCGGTATATGAACCCGGCACTTCGCGCACATGCTTGCGCGACAGGCCGAGCTGATCGAGCCGCGCGGCGTACTGCGCGTGATCATCGCCCACGGTCGCCATGATCAGCGGTTCGCCGCCCAGCAGCTTGAGGTTGTAGGCGATATTGCCCGCGCAGCCGCCGAACTCGCGGCGCAAATCCGGCACCAGAAAAGCCACGTTCAGTATGTGCAGCTTGTCGGGAAGTATATGGTTCTTGAACTGGTCGTGAAACACCATGATGGTGTCGTAGGCAATGGAGCCGCAAATCAACGTTGACATTTCTATTCCCGGATAAATGATTGCGCATTATAACAATGCTCACCCATGACAGCCGCGCACCCGCGGGCAGTCCGGCAAAACCCCCGCCCGTTAACAATGGTTTTCACTCGAAAACAATGCGCGCATAATAAGATTCGAGTCGGCCCTTGCCGGTTCGGCAGTCAAAAAACCGTTGCGCTTTAAAAATGGAGGTCATGCCATGCTTAAGGAGTTCAAGGAATTCGCCATGAAGGGCAATGTGCTCGATATGGCGGTGGGCGTCATCATCGGCGCCGCATTTGGAAAGATCATCGATTCGCTGGTCAAAGACATCATCATGCCGCCCATCGGCTTGATGATGGGCGGCACGGATTTCAGCAATATGTTCGCAGTCATCAAGCAGGGCACGACCGCCGGGCCGTACGCCACGGTTGAAATCGCACAAAAAGCCGGCGCGGTCACCTGGAACTACGGTCTTTTCATCAACACCATACTGACCTTTATCATTGTGGCCTTTGCGATTTTCATGCTGCTCAAGGCCTACAACAAGGCCAAGACACCCGCCGCACCCGCCGCGCCGCCGGCAACGCCGGAAGACGTGGTGCTGTTACGTGAAATACGCGATGCGCTGAAGAAGTAGCTTCACGCAAGCGCAATAATAAAAAAAGGGCGCGCCGTGCAAACACGGCGCGCCCTTAAAGTTTGCAAACTTCCGCTTCAGCCGAACAGTATCAGCAACCAAACCACCGGCACATTGATGAGCGCAATCAGCACCGCCGCGCTGCCGATGTCCTTGGCCTTTTTAATCAAATCGTGCCTCTCGGTTGAAATCCGGTCGGCCAGCGCCTCAACCGCGGAGTTCATCAACTCGACGATCAACACCAGCAGCACCGCCGCAATCATCAGCGCCTTGCCGATGCCGCTCGCCGGCATGAAGCACGCCAGCGGTATCAGCAATGCCGCCAGCACCACCTCCTGACGAAACGCCGCCTCATCGCGAAACGCCGCGCGCAATCCCGCCACCGAGTAAAACAGCGCGTTGATCACGCGCGTGAGCCCGGTCTTGCCCTTGAGCGCCGAGGCGTCGTGCGCCGCACCGCCGGATTGCCGGCTATCGCTCATTTTTTCAAAGCCGCGATGGCGTATCTTCAGCGAAGAGCGGGCCGACTACTTAAGCGCGGCCAACGCGGCTTCGTAATCCGGCTCCTGCTTGATTTCCGCTACCAGTTCCGCGTGCAACACCTTGTTGTTGGCATCGAGCACCACCACGCCGCGCGCGGTAAGTCCTTTCAGCGGACCGTCGGCCACGTCCACGCCGTACTTGCCGTGAAAATCGCGATTGCGAAACGTCGACAGCGGCGTGACGTTGTTGATGTTTTCAGTGGTGCAAAACCGGCCCATGGCAAACGGCAGATCGCCCGAAATCACCAGCACCGCCGTGTCGGCCATGCCGGAAGCTTTTTCGTTGAACTTGCGCGTGGATATCTGACACACCGGCGTATCAAGGCTCGGCACGATATTCAGCACTTTTTTCTTGCCCGCGAAATCCTTGAGCGACACCTCTTTCAAGTCCTTGCCGGTGAGCGTGAAGTCGGGCGCGCTGTCACCTGTTTTGAGAAAATTGCCTTCCACGGTAATCGGGTTGCCGCCTAACGTTACTGTTGCCACGGTGATTCTCCTGAGTCTTCGGGATGGGTAAATTATTCGTCCGCTACTTTTTCGTAGGCTGCGGCATCCAGCAGCGCCGCCAGCTCCGCGGAATTACTGATTTTCATGCGAAACAGCCACGCGCCGTAGGGATCCGTGTTGACGGCATCGGGTGTGTCCGCCAGCACGGGATTCCCCTCGATAACCACGCCCGACGCCGGCGCATGCACATCGGCCGCTGTCTTGACGGACTCGATCACGCCGCAGGCTTCGCCCTGCTTTACCGTGGCGCCAGCGTCCGGCGGCTGCACAAACACCACGTCGCCCAACTGTTCCTGCGCATGATGGGTAATGCCCACGATGGCGGTGTCGGCGGATTCCAGTTTCAGCCAGGTATGGGAGGCGTGGTATTTCAGGTTGTCGGGATTGGACATGCCGTTCTCGTTATCTCGCAATAGCCGCTGAATCAATAGCTTGGCGCGGGCGTGAGGGTAAGCCGGAATCCGGCGGCAGGCAAGCCGCTGAGATCCAAATCGACGCGCACGGTAATTTCGGCATTGGCGGCAATCGTGGATTGCACCGCTTGCGCCCCCTGTGACACAGGGCCGGGTAAATAGTCTTTCGGCACGATCACGCGGCGCGCCAGCGCGTGCTCGCGATTGTCGGTCAGCACCAGATCAAGCGCGGGATAGCCCAACGCAACGGAGGCGCGATTGCGCAGCGTCGCGGTCAGTTGAACGATATGCGGCTGGGCTTTATCAACCACCTGTAGATCAGACGCCTCTATGTTCAGCGCAGCGGGTTGTTGCAGCGGCGGCACGCTGCATCCCGCCCATTCGCAGACTTGCGCCAAGGCCGGTTTCGCCGGCGGAAAGTGCGCCGCGATTTCGCTGCGGTAGCGGTAAATTACTTGCGTCGCCAGTAGCAGCGCGGCCATACCCGCCGCTACCGTCCAGAGGCGACGCTTCGGACTGGGCGGTGCTATTGCGTCATCCGGGAGCGGTTCCTCCTCGGTCACAGGCGCCTTGAACGCCGCTGACACGCGTGGCGAGTCCGCCATCTTTGGCTGCCCATGCGGCGCCGGAAGCGTAGAGACGGCGGGCGCGGTAGCCGGTTGATTGCCCGGCAGGTACTCCGGACTGGCCGCCGCGGTGACTTCCAGCGGCATGGGCGGCACAGGCATCTCAGGCACGCCGGGTAACGCGGGCCAGTGAATTTCCACGGAGGCTACGGGTGGCGCCGGCGCGTCCTGCGCGACAGGGCCGCTATCCACCGCTGCCGATTGAAACGCTTCCGGCGTCGTCGCGCTCAGCAGGCCGTCGAAAATCTGTTTGCATTGCCCGCAGCGCACGCGGCCGTTGCGCGACAGCAATACTTCCGGCGCCACGTTAAAACTCGTGGCGCAGTGCGGGCAGGTGGTTACCATCGTCATCGGTGTATGCGGCGAGATCTCAGCGTTTGCTTCCGGCAAGCAGCACCCATTCGTCTTCGGGTTCGGTGGTGTGCATATCAAACCACGGGCGGTAAGCGTCGCGCACCTCGTCCGCCTGCGGCGCGAGTATGCCCGACAGCGCGATCATGCCGCCGGGGGCGGTCAGTGTCGCCAGCAGCGGCGCGAGTACCGTCAGCGGATTCGCCAGAATATTCGCCACCACCACGCTTGCCGTCGATTTCAATTCCGCATTCAAGTCCTCTTCCGCCGCGAAAAAAGTTGCTTCCACTTGATTTTGCACGGCGTTGTCGCGCGCCGCAAGCAGCGCCTGCTCGTCGATATCGACGCCTTGCGCGCGGGCGGCGCCGAGCTTCAGGGCGGCAATCGCGAGAATGCCGGAACCGCAGCCATAATCGATCACGGTTGCGCCGGGCTTGATATGCGTGTCGAGCCAGCGCAAACACAGCCGCGTGGTGGGATGCGTACCGGTGCCAAACGCGAGGCCCGGATCCAGGCGGATATTGATCGCCGCGGCGTCCACCACCTCGTGCCACGTCGGCACCACCCACAGGCGCGGCGTCACTTGTTGCGGCGTAAATTGCGACTGCGTGAGGCGCACCCAGTCCTGGTCATCGACGCGATCCATGCCGTACGGCGTGGTGAGTGGCAGCGACGACGCGGCAAGCGCCTCGGGCACCACGTCGGCCGGATGGGCATTGTGCGCGAATAACGCCACCACGCGATTGACCGTCCAGTTAAGCGCAGGTGCACTGCCCGGCTCGGCAAACAACGGGCGCTCGCGCGCGGTGCCGGCGGCGGCATCGGTCACTTCCACCGATAACGCGCCGCGATCCAGCAGCGCGTCCGACAGCGTTTCAACGCAGCGTGCATCGACGATCAGGGTTACCGAGAGAAAGGGCATTTTTGGGAGTGAGGCGTGAGGAGGAAGGGGCAAGGTGTTGAGATTACGTGCCGCTCGCGGAGATTCTACGCTTCACGCTTCACCCCTCACACCTCGCGCCTCACTCATTCAGCCTTCACCAGCTTGGCGAGTCTTTCTTCAAGATAGTGAATGCTGGTGCCGCCGCGCAGAAATGCCGCATCGCGCAGCAAATCCTGATGCAGCGGAATGTTTGTCTTGATGCCTTCGATCACGGTTTCGGACAAGGCGATGGACAGCCGCGCGATGGCCTGCTCGCGCGTGTCGCCATACGCAATGATTTTGCCGATCAGGGAATCATAGTTGGGCGGCACGTTGTAGCCGCTATACGCGTGTGAATCCACGCGAATGCCCGGTCCGCCCGGCATGTGCAGCGAGGTAATACGCCCCGGCGACGGCGTGAAATTGTAGGGGTCTTCAGCGTTGATGCGGCATTCGATGGCGTGGCCCGACAGCACCACGTCGCGCTGCCGCAGCGCCAGTTTTTCACCGGCGGCGATGCGGATTTGCATCTGCACGATGTCGAGCCCGGTAATCAATTCCGTCACCGGGTGCTCGACCTGCAAACGCGTATTCATTTCAATGAAAAAGAATTCACCGCCTTCGTACAAGAATTCAAACGTGCCGGCGCCCTCGTAGCCGATCTTGCGGCAGGCGTCGGCGCAACGTTCGGCGGTGCGCATGCGCGCGCGCTGATTCAACAGCGGCGCGGGCGCTTCTTCAATGACTTTCTGGTGGCGACGCTGCATCGAGCAATCACGATCCCCGAGATAGAGCGCGTTCTTGTATTTGTCCGCGATCACCTGAATTTCGATGTGGCGCGGACGCTCAAGAAATTTCTCAATATAAATCATGGGGTTATTGAATGCCGCCTGCGCTTCGGCACGCGTGGTATTAACGGCGTTGAGCAGCGCCGCTTCGGTATGCACCACGCGCATGCCGCGCCCGCCACCGCCGCCCGCCGCTTTGATAATCACCGGGTAGCCAATTTCGCGCGCAATTTTGGTGATCTCTTTCGGATCGTCAGGCAGCGCGGTATCGATGCCAGGCACCACCGGCACACCGGCTTTTTTCATCGCGTTCTTGGCGCTGACTTTATCGCCCATCAGGCGGATGGTTTCCGCGCGCGGGCCGATGAACACAAAGCCGCTTTTGTCGACGCGCTCGGCGAAGTCGGCGTTTTCAGCCAGGAAACCATAGCCCGGATGAATCGCCTCGGCGTCGGTCACTTCGGCGGCGCTGATGATCGCCGGCATATTCAGGTAGCTGCCGCTCGATGCCGCCGGGCCGATGCACACCGATTCATCGGCGAGCTTCACATACTTGGCTTCGGCGTCGGCTTCGGAATACACCACCACCGTCTTGATACCCATTTCGCGACAGGCGCGCTGGATGCGCAGGGCAATTTCGCCGCGGTTGGCGATGAGGATTTTTCCAAACATGAATTGTGCGTGCGGGGTAAGAGGTGAGGCGTGAGGCGCTAGCCAATCACCATCAATGGTTGGCCATACTCGACCGGTTGTCCGTTCTCGACCAGGATTTCCTTGATCACCCCATCGGCGCCGCCTTCGATCTCGTTTAGCAGTTTCATCGCTTCGATGATGCACACGGCTTCGTCCGCTTTCACGGTTTGGCCGATCTCGACGAACGGCTTGCCGCCCGGCGACGATGAACGATAGAAGGTGCCGACCATAGGCGATTTGAGGATGTAGCCCTGTGGCACGGCGGGCGCCGCTGCCGCAGCAGGCGCGGCTGCGGCTTCCGGCGCTACCGGCAACGTCGCGGAATACACCATCGGCGCCGCCATCATCTGCTGCGCCTGCCCAGCGATGGGTCCGCGGCTGATGCGCACACGCTCCTCGCCTTCCTGGATTTCCAGCTCGGAGATGCCGGACTGCTGGACCAGATCGATCAGAGTCTTAACTTTACGTAAGTCCATGTTTTTACTCCAATTTACTTACGTATCGCGTTGTGATCCAGCGCGTAAGCAAGTGCTAACTCGTAGCCCTTGGCGCCCAAGCCGCTGATAATGCCGATCGCGATATCGGTGAAATACGAGCGATGACGAAATTCCTCGCGCGCGAACACATTCGACAAATGCACTTCAATAAACGGGATACCCACCGCCGCCAACGCATCGCGCATGGCGACGCTGGTGTGCGTGTAAGCGGCCGGGTTGATGATGATGAAATCGATGCCGTCGCGCGACGCCTGCTGAATGCGATTCACCAAGTCGGCCTCGGCGTTGCTTTGATATGCTGTCAATGTCGCACCGCCTGCCGTTGCCAGCTTGACCAGCCGCGCTTCGATGGACGCCAGCGTATCGCCGCCGTAAATTTCCGGCTCGCGGGTGCCGAGCAGGTTCAGATTGGGGCCGTTCAGCAGCAGTATCGTTTTGTTCGTCTTGCCGGACATGGGATAACCGCCCTCCACCGCTGTTTATTAAAACTAGACTGAAGATACTAACACTTTGGCCGAATTTAGTGGATTTTGGCTGTTTCCCGCAATGACTACAGTAGCGGCGCAATCATCGCATCGAGCTTTTCCTGAGTCACGCCGCCCAATTCGGTGGCGGCGATCCGGCCTTTGCGATCGAGGATCACCGTAAAGGGCAATCCCCGCCGATGGTTACCGGCCTTCTGCGAGACTTCGACGGTATCGAAGGTGCCGATCAGCGTGGGATAGTTGATCTTGAAGTTAAGTGCAAATTCAGATGTTTTATCCGCTTGATCGATGGAAATGCCGACAAATTGCAGACCTTTCGCCGCGTGATTTTCCTGCATTTTAACGAACAGGGGTATCTCTTTCCGGCAAGGTTCGCACCAAGTCGCCCAGAAATTAACCACCACCACCTTGCCGCGCCATTGCAGAAGTCGCTGCGGTTGGTTGTTTAGATCGGGCAGGGTCAACGCCCACAAAGCGTCGGCGCCATCGGCACCTTCGCCACCGGTAGCGGCAGGCACTGCCGCTTGCCGCGAAGTGCCCACCCACAGGCCGGCGCCCAGCGCCGTCAGCGCGACGAACGCGTACAGCGCATACCTGAGTATCCGGTTAGACAAGTTTTACCGACAATTAGAAGAAGATGGGTTTGAAATGGCCGCAAATAACGAAAAGTTCAGAACTTAAGCACCTCATCCAGTACGCCGGCGAACTTCTCCGCATTCTGAAAACCAATAACGCGCAACCCATTGATTTCTTTTCCATTTTTATCAAAGAACACTATGCCCGGCGGGCCGAACAGGCGGAAGCGCTTGAGCAGCGCCTGATGCTCGGCGTTATTCGCGGTGACATCCGCCTGCACTTTGATCATGCCCGACAGCCGTTGCTTGACCTGCGCGTCGGTAAAGGTAAGGTGCTCCATCTCCTTGCATGACACGCACCAGTCGGCATAGAAGTCGAGCAGCAGCGGCTTGCCGCTCGCCGCAGCGGCCTTGATCTCGGCGTCGAGTTCCGCGCCGGTGGTGACGCGCTTGAACAACGGCGCGCCTGAGGTGCGCCCGGTGGGCCCGGCGGGCGCGACGCCATCCCTGGCCATCAACCCGGACAGCGGTTGCAAAATATCCTTCGCGCCTGAAAACGCGCCGACCAAGAAGGCCGTGCCCGCCAGCAACGCGATCACGCCCACGCCCTTGCTGAAACGCTGAAAACCATGCGCATGCGGTGGCAGCGGATCAATCACCCGCAGATACACCGCACTGACTATCAGCAGCGCGGCCCAGGCCAGCATCTGCGCCGCCAGAGGAATCACCGGCGACACCAGGTAAATCGCCAACGCCAGCAGCAGCACGCCGAAAAAGCGTTTAATGGTATCCATCCATGGCCCGGCCTTGGGAAGCAGGGCCCCCGCCGACGCGCCCACCGCCAGCAGCGGCACGCCCATGCCCAGCGCCATGGCAAACAGCGCCGCGCCGCCGAGTACGCCATCGCGGCTTTGACTGATGTAAAGCAGCGCACCCGCCAGCGGCGCCGCCACGCATGGGCCGACGATCAGCGCCGACAACACGCCCATCGCGAACACCCCGGTGTACTGGCCGCCGGGCAAACGATTGGAGATTTCCGTCAACCGCGATTGCAACGCCGTCGGCAATTGCAGCTCATAAAGCCCGAACATCGACAGCGCCAGCATCACGAACACCAATGCAAAACTGCCCAGCACCCACGGATTTTGCAGCGCCGCCGATAACATCGCGCCGGAAAGCCCCGCCGCCACACCGGCAATCGCGTAAGTAATTGCCATGCCCAGCACATACGCCACCGACAACGTAAAGCCATGCATGCGCGTCACCGGCTGCCCGCGCCCGACAATAATCCCCGACAGTATCGGTATCATCGGCAGCACACACGGCGTGAACGACAGCAGCAGGCCAAAGCCGAAAAAACTCGCCAGCAGCAGCCAGAAGCCGCCCTGAAACAACCCGGCGATACGCGAATCTTCGGCGAGGGCCGTGGTCGCCGCGGGCTTGCCGCTATCGGCTTGACCCAGCAGACGCGCCAGCGGATCGCCGCCTTCGCGCACCGAACCCGCCACCGCCGCGCCGCCCGCCATTGCCAGTTGTATCTTGCTGTCCATCGGCACGTAGCACACGCCGACATCGGCGCAACCTTGCGAGGTCGCCGTTAACGACACTTTGCCATCCGCCGCGGCAGTCACCGGCACGATGATTTTCAGCTCGCCGCGATGCGTTTGCACTTCGCCGAAAAATTCGTCTTTCTTTTTCTTGCCTTCGGGAATCTGCGCAGCACCGAGTTTCACGCCCACCGGTTCCGCGGCAAACGCAAAGCGTTCGCGGTACAGGTAATAGCCTTCCGCGATCTGGTAACGCACTTCGATATTTGATGAGTCGAGCACGCGCGCGGAAAAACGAAACGCTTGTTCCGGCTCAAGCAACGCCGGCTGCGCCGCGGATGCCACGCTCGCGCAGCACAAAAAGAACAATAAAAACAAATACTTACAGAATGATCGCATCAGACGCCCTGTGTGTTTCGCGTTTCATTTTCCACCCACTGCAAATAGACGGGCAAACCTTGCGCCAATGGGACTGCGATGATCTCCGGAAGTTCGTAAGGATGCACGCGGCGGATCACGGCTTCCAGCGCGGCATAACGCGCGGCGGTGGTTTTCATCAGCAGCGGAATTTCCTCGGCGGTTTCGACGGCGCCTTGCCAGCGATACACCGAGGTGCAAGCGCCGAGGATGTTCACGCACGCCGCGACTTTTTCTTCAATCAATGTATTCGCCAGCGTCAATGCCGCGTCGCGATCCGGCAGATTGGTCAGCACCAGCAACACTTCGTCGGGCTGCGTCATGATCACCCGCCGTTTTTGCCCGGCACGCCTATGCCCTCCAGCACGCTCGGATAACGCAGGCGAAAACGCAGTTCGTGCTTGATACGCTGGTTCGATAACCGTCGCGATTCGCTCATGAACGACAGCAGATTTTCGGGAATCACGCGCGTGGCTTCGCTGCGCGCCACGCGCGGCGGACGATTCAAGCCGTAACGATCCGCCACCAGATCAAAATAATCGCCCATCTTCTGCGGCAGATCATCCACCGCGTTATACGCGCGTCCCGGCGACGCGTGATTTAACGCCGCCATCACCATGCGCGCCAGATCATCGGCATGCACGTGATTGACGTAACCGTCATCCTCGTCGCGCAGCGCGGGCGTGCCGCGCGCAAGTCGCGCCAGCGGCAAACGGTCGTCGGCATAAATACCGGGCACGCGCAGTATCGACACGGGCACGCCGCTGCGCACGCCCCACGCGCGCAAGCGCCGTTCCGCATCCACGCGCCGTTGCGCGCGCGCCGTTTGCGGATGCGCCGGGCGCGTTTCCGGCACCACCGCGCCGCCGCAATCGCCATACACGCCGCTGGTGCTTATGTAGACAAAGTGCTGTGGTAAAGTGCTGCGATTGTTTTTAGGTTTCCGGTGACTCTTTCCCAATGCGGCGATCAAATGCGCGGTGCGCGTGTCGGTAATTCCCCGCGATGGCGGTGGCGCGAGATGCACCACATCATGCGCAATCTCCGCTATGGCCGACAGGGTTTGCGGCTTGTCGAGATCCCCGAGCAGCGGCGTCACGCCCAAGGCGCGCAGCGATGCGCATTGCGCGGGGTCACGCGTCAGTGCATACACGCGCGCATAGACATGGCGTCGCGCCAGCGCCAGCGGGATTAGCCGCAAGCCCACGTCGCCACAACCGATAATCAGTAACCGTTTCATAGATAAGCACATTTTACCCCATGCCCTGTCAGGTCACGATCAAACCCAGTAACCATCATTTCACCGTCAGCGGCGATGAAACCATCCTCGACGGCGCCCTGCGCGAAGGCTTCAACATTGCCTACGGCTGCCGCAACGGCGCCTGCGGCAGTTGCAAAGGCAAACTGCTCGATGGCACGGTGGATTACGGCAGCTATAACAACTCGGCGCTGCTCGACACCGAGAAGAAAAACGGCTACGCGCTGTTTTGTCAGGCCAAGCCGCTGACCGACGTGGTGATCGAATGCCGCGAGATCAGCGCGATCAAGGATATTCAGGTGCGCACCCTGCCGTGCCGCGTGCAAAAACTCGAACGGCTGGCGCCCGATGTGACGATGATTCACCTGCGCTTGCCCGCCAACGAGCGGCTGCAATTTCTCGCCGGACAATATATCGACATCCTCACCAAAAGCGGCCTGCGCCGCAGCCTGTCCATCGCCAATGCGCCGCACGACGACGACGTGCTGCAATTGCATCTGCGCAACTACGGCGGGCCGTTCAGCCAGTATGTGTTCAACACGCTCAAGGAAAAAGACATCCTGCGGCTGGAAGGCCCGCTGGGCACTTTTTTCCTGCGCGAAGACAGCGACAAGCCGATGATCCTGCTCGCCAGCGGCACCGGTTTCGCGCCGATCAAGGCCATCATCGAACATGCCCTGCACAAAAAAATCCAGCGCCCGATCACACTCTACTGGGGCTGCCGCGTACGCGCCGATTTATATCGGCATGACCTTGCGGAAAATTGGGCGCGCGAGCATGGCGTCCGTTATATCCCGGTGCTGTCGGATGCAACGCCTGAAGATCACTGGACAGGCCGCACCGGCTTCGTGCATCGCGCGGTGATGCAGGATTTTCCGGATATGTCGGGCTATCAGGTCTACGCTTGCGGCGCGCCGATAGTCATTGAATCCGCGCAGCGCGATTTCACAGCACAATGCAAACTGCCGCCGGATGATTTTTTCAGCGATGCCTTCACACCATCAGCACCGTCGGCGCAGTGAGCAGCTTACCGAGTGAATCCCATGACAGCACCTGATCCCATGTGGACACCCATTCCGGTGCCGCCGCAAGCCCCGGTGCAAGAAGGCCTGGTGGACGTAGGCGGCGCGAATCTGTGGTACTGGGATACCGGCGGCCCCGGCCAACCAGTCATTTTGCTGCACGCCGGCACACACAGCGCGGCGGGCTGGGGTTATCAGCAACCGGTGCTGGCGCAAGCCGGCTATCGCGTCATCGCCTATTCGCGGCGCGGCTATTTCCGTTCAGACACCGGCGACCTGAATAATCCGGGTGTCGGGTCAGACGATTTGCATTGCCTGATTCAACATCTCAAGCTCGACGAAGTACATCTGGTATCCGCCGCACAAGGCGGATTTTTCGCCATCGACTACACGCTGGAATACCCCGGCAAGGTGCGCAGCCTGGCGGTGATCTCTTCGTACATGGGCATCACCGATGCGGATTACCTTGCGGTCAACGCGCGCCTGCGCCCCGATTTTTTCGCCACGCTGCCGCACGATTTTCAGGAATTGTCGCCCTCATACCGCGCCGGTAACCCCGAAGGCCACGCCGCATGGCTGGCGTTGGAACATCAAGCCATTCCAGGCAAACGCATCACACCCAACCGCCCGCAACCGCTGACCTGGGCCAGGCTCGAAACCATCAAACACCCGACTCTGCTGATGACCGGCGACTCCGATCTCTACACCCCGCCCTCGCTGCTACGCATGCAGGCGCAGCATATGCCGCACGCCGAAGTGCATATCGTGCGCGAAGCCGGGCACAGCCCGTATTGGGAACAGCCGGAGGTGTTTAATCGGATTTTGCTGGGGTTTTTGGCGAAGCAAAAGTAGTGAACCCAGTCCGAGCGCCCCGGCTCGCGACTGTCTGAAACAGCAGAAAAACTCACATCCACCCCACGACCCTGCAATACCCACGGCTCTTGGTCGGAACCGCTGCGCGAGTTGTCCGCATCGACTAGCCATCTGCGGACTTTAATTCATCTCGAATCCGGGTAAGCACCCGTTTGTCGAGAATATCGATCTCACGATAGTCTGTTTTTGTTTTGATGAGGCCATCAATATTGAGTACCCGCACGGGGGTTCCTTCAAGTACCAGCTCACGTACGTGCGGCTGAATCGAAGCATACGTTTCGCCATTGGCGGCAAACAACAGGTCGATGAGCAAAACGTCGGCGACCCGGATGTTTTCAACGCTGCCATCGGCGGCCGGTATAAACCAATCCGCATCAATGTCCTTGGCGGAATCAAGAAAGCCAAGCGCGCGTATGATTCGCTCGCCGTTTACACGCGATGGGTTGACAAGGACATCAATATCCTCGGTAGCCCGCAAGTAGCCATTCAGGCGAACGGCCTGCCCGCCCACCAGCACATACTCCACACCCTCGGCGTGAAAGCGCGCCAGCAGCGCGAGCAGTGGGTTTTCAACGCTCATACCGCATTGAGTGCGCGCGCCGCCTCAACACGGCGCGTGGCATCGATACGGTTAAAGTGCTCGTGCGTGCCACGCGAGACACCCCGCTGCGTGGGCGGGTGCGTGCCGTTCATCATCGCATCAAGCAACACGCCGCGGCGGATAGCCTTGATCGGATCCAGTTCGATTTCGGTGCGGTCTTGCTTGCCAACGATACGCATCGTGCAAGTGTAGGCGGCTTGAGTAGTGGGCGCAATTGCCCAAAAATTCAGATACGGGCGCGACGCGCACTGTGACTACGGCAGCGCGTTGCGGTTCGATCAGGTTCAAGCGATAACGCGCATTGCTGGGGCTGTCGCTCAGGCGCAGCGCGCCCGACTCATCGGTGTAGGTGTAGCGGTCGGCGTTTGCCTAAGTACACGCCATCAACAGCAGTGCGTCGTCGCAGCGGGGGAGGCGGGCATGAGTCATTGAGCGATTGAAGATCATGCTTAACCTGTTGTTTTAAGGAAGAAACTTACAATAAGTAGCCCGTGAAAATATGAATAAAAACATATACTTACGTTACATTCCTGTCTGACCCTATTTTCCCGTGCAAATCGTTGTGGCGATGACGCGGTGGATGATACGCTGCATGGGTTTTGGCAATGCGGGATGCACGGCCAAGTGGCTCCTCAGCGAAATTATGCCCGGTTGACCGTTTGACAGGGCGCGGATACCTTCGTGATTCGTGATAAATGGTGTTTAAAATTCATCTACCCATGAAAACTGTTCTAGCTGTACTCCCGCTTGCTGTTGTACTTGCGCTCGCCGCTAACGGCGTGCCGGCGCAGCAATATCCTGCCAAACCCATCCGCGCCATCGTCCCCGTTACGGCGGGCGGGCCGACGGATGTGATGGCGCGCATGATCGGGCAGAAGATCGCCGAAGCGTGGGGTCAGGCGGTGGTCGTCGACAACCGTCCGGGCGCAGGCGGCACTATCGGCGACGCAGTGGCGGCGAAGGCGGCGCCGGACGGCTACACGCTCGCGTTCGTCGGCATGCATTTCATCATCGCCCCGATGCTCCATGCGAACGCCGGCTACGAACCGCTTCGCGACTTTGCCCCGATCACCCTCGCCGCAATATCGCCTATCCTCATTTCCGCGCATCCCTCGTTTCCCGCGCGCAACGTGCACGAGCTCACGCAATACGCGAACAGTAACACCGTGAGCTACGTGTCGCCGGGCAGGGGAACCGCGGGACATCTGGCCGGCGAGCTGTTCGGCATCTCGACCGGCACCCGGCTCGTGCAGATTCCGTACAAGGGCGCGGCGCCGGCGATGAACGACCTGGTCGGCGGGCACGTCAAGCTCGGATTCACCGCGCTGCCACCGGCCACGCCGCACGTCAAGTCGGGCAGGCTGCGCGCGCTCGCGGTGACGACGCTTGCCCGCACGACCTCAATGCCGGACGTGCCGACGGTCGCCGAATCGGGCTTTCCGGGATTCTCGGTCGACAACATGTCCGGCATCGTTGCCCCCCGTGGCACGCCGCGTCCGATCGTGGACAAACTGAACCGTGAAATCGTGCGCATTGTCGGCATGCCGGACATGAAAGAGCGGCTCACCACCCAGGGCTTCGATCCGGTCGGCAACACGCCGGATGAGTTCGGTCGCTACCTGCGCGCCGAGGTGGTGAAATGGACGAAGGTCATTCAGGTAACCGGCTTGCGGGCGGAGTAACAGGCGAGTTACCTTGGCGTAGGCGTGGGATCAGACACGAATAGGCAATCGTGTCTGATCATGCAACACATGCTTCTTTTGTAACTTAGAGTGCCTAACATAATGAAACGCATGCGGCGTTAAGAAAAGTCCGTAATTACTGCGCCAGCACCCGCGCCCATTTGCAGGACCGGCGATTCAATACCGCTGATTTTCTATCTGGCTAGCTGCTCATCCCGCGCAACAACAAAATCCAGCAGATGCCGCGCACAGCGATCGGGCTCGATATTCAGCACGGCATGCGATGGCGTGGGCAAATGCATCATGTTGAGATTGCGGATATTCGCGGTGAGCAGGTTTTCCTGCTCCGAACTGGTCAGCGGGCCGGCCGTCGGATAGAGGCCTAGCACCGGGGCTTCAATCAGCGGCAGCAATTCCGTTGCGTTTGCGTGCTTCAGCAGACCATACAGGCCGCACAGCACTTCGGCATCCGACTTGCCGATCTCACGCACATACCAATCGCGCAGCTCGTCCGGCGTGCCCGGCGGGAAAAATCCTGGCGCGCCGTAAATCGCCTTCGCCCACGCGGCGGTGCCGATCGTGCGCAACGCTTCTTCACGCGTGGCAAAACCGGCGGCGTAAGCCGCGTTCCTGTTTTGATACACAGGCGACGCAACCAGCGTCAACGAACGCACGCGCGCCGCGTGCCGGGCGGCAAGCGCCATGCCGATGATGCCGCCGAATGACTCGCCGCAGTAGTGAACCGTGGCGAGGCCCAGGTGATTCAGCAGCGAAACCATATCTTCCACGTAGACCTCCAGCGTGTGGCCCGCCGCCAGGTCGAAATCCAGCGGCGACGCGCCATGTCCGCGTAAATCCATGCGCAAAATCTTGTACTTGCGCGCAAGAGGCGGTATCCATCCATACCAAAATCGCGATGAGCGCGCGTAACCGTGCTGCAACACGATGACCCCGGCGTGCCGCCACGGATCGGTGTAATCGTCGAGCTGGTAACTCAGCGTTGGCTTGCCGGGTCTTGAAAACAAAGGCATCGTCAGTTCACCGCCGCGCCCGTGCGCTTGATGATTTTGCCCAGGCTCTCGATCTCCGAGCGTATGTGGGCGCGAAATTGCTCGGGGCTGTCGCCGATGATGACATAACCCAATTCGGCAAAGCGCTTGCGCACGTCGGGCTGATTCAATGCCTTGAGCGTGGCCGCATGAACCGTCGCGACCATCGATGGCGATACTTTGGCCGGCAGCACGATGCCGTACCAGCTTCCGCTCTCGGCGCCCGGAAAGCCGGCTTCGGCCAGTGTCGGCAAAGTGGGCAGCAACGGCAGACGCTGCGCCGTGGTCACGGCGAGCGCCCGCAGCCTGCCGCTGCGCGTATGCTCCAGCGAGGTCGCAACCGGCGCAAAGTAGACACTCGTTTCACCGGCAATGACCGAGGTGATGGCTTCGCCGCCGCCCCGATACGGCACATGAACCAGTTCGATGCCGGCCAGCCCCTTGAACAGTTCGGTCGATAGAAAGGTCGCGCTGCCACTGCCTGCCGAGGCGTAATTGATCGATCCCGGCTTCGCCTGCGCGAGTTTCACCAGTTCAACCACCGATTTCACGGGCAGCGCGGGATGCACCACCACAATCGACGGCGACGAGGCAAGCTGCGTTACCGGCGTGAAATCACGTAACAGGTCATACGCGAGATGGCGATACAGACTGGCATTCACCGCGTGCGTGAGACTGATCTGCAACAGCGTGTAGCCGTCGGCAGGCGCGCGCGCGCCGATTTCGGCGCCGATATTGCCGGCCGCACCGGTGCGATTGTCGACGATGACCTGTTGCCCAAGCACTTGCGTCAGGCCCTGCGCGGCAATTCGCCCGACGATATCCGCGCCGCTGCCCGCCGGCTGCGGCATGAGGTAACGCACGGGCTTTAGCGGATACGTCTGTGCGTGCAGGATGCCGGGGAACGCGGATAGCAGCGCTATCGATGCGGCAACAAATCGCAGGGCGGGAAGCATCCTGCCTTTCGTACCCTGTACGTTGCTGTGCGTGTGCATCTTGCGTTGCCTCATTTGACATTCCCCGGTCTGCCACCCGAGCCCATCCATCGAACGATCGAATGGGATCGCCTGTTCGTTACTGCGCCCGCCGTTACTGCGCGAGAACCCGCGCCAACGCCAGCAGTTCCTGATTAACCCCTTTGGTCTTGCCCGCAACCTCGGCCAGCGGCGTGGTGATGATGTCGTTGCCGCGCACACCGACCAGCACGCCGGATGCACCGCGCGCGAGTTGCTCGACCGCCGCAGCGCCCAAGCGCGTGGCGAGTATGCGATCCCCCGCGGTGGGCGCGCCGCCGCGCACCACATGCCCCAGCGTGGTCACGCGCAAACCAAAACCGACCTCGGCGCGATGCTCGGCGACATAGCGCACTATCGCTTGTGCGCCTTGCTTGGCGCCCTCGGCCACCACTACCAGCGCGTGGGTTTTGCCGCGCTGGTAAGCTGCGCGCAATCGTGCGACCACCTCCGCGGGTTCGACTTCGCATTCGGGTATCGCGATCACTTCGGCGCCGCCGGCGATGCCCGCCATCAGCGCGATGTAGCCACAGTTGCGTCCCATGGTTTCGACCAGAAAAGCGCGCTTGTGCGACGAGCCGGTGGTACGCAGCCGGTCGATGGCTTCTACCGTGATGTTGACCGCGGTATCGACGCCGATGGTGACATCGGTGCCGAGTAAGTCGTTATCCACCGTCGAAGCCACACCCACCACGGCAAAGCCCGCACCAGCAAGCACACTGGCGCCCGTCTGCGAGCCGTTGCCGCCGATGACGATCAGCGCGTTGATGCCGCGCCGCTGCAAATTCACCAACGCTTGGGCGCGGCCTGCCTCGGTGGCGAATTCCGCCGAGCGCGCGCTGCCGAGCACGGTGCCGCCACGCTGAATGATGCCGCCGACGTCACGCGCGTGCAGCGGCTCGATGGTGTCATTAATCAATCCGGCGTAACCGTTACGCACGCCGTGCATCTCCCAGCCCCGCGCCAACGCCGCGCGCGTGGCGGCTCGCACGGCGGCGTTCATACCTGGCGCGTCGCCGCCGCTGGTGAGTAGGGCTATGCGTTTTATCGGTTGCATGGGTATCAGTGTACGGCAAATCGCGCGCGCAGGATGGGGACGTTGCTGGTGGCAGCGGCTTTGGTTGTGCGGGGCGAGCGGTGAATCTACAATGCCCGCTCTCGTGAACCCAAGGCATGGCATGCAAAGCACGACTCACTCACCACACCACTCGTCATTCCGGCGCAAGCCAGAATCCAGTTCGTTGATCCATGCGCGCCATCTTGAATACGGCACCTGCGGATCAGATAACGCACTGGGTTCCGGCCTGCGCCGGAACGACGGAGTTGGTAGATCACGATTTACGGCAATCGCGATATTCATTGCCGCGATGATGCTCACAGCCGCGGCAACCACCCACGCACAGAATTTCCCCACTAAACCCATCCGCTACATCATCCCGTTTCCGCCCGGCGGCGGACAGGATTTAGTAGGCCGCGCACTCGCGCCACGTCTGGCCGAGGGC
>CAMDDY010000030.1 GCA_945893125.1 Bordetella parapertussis | reverse complement strand
ACATCGCAATTCTGCATCGCGAGATTGGCTTCGTAGGTGCCATGCATGCCGAGCATGCCGACGAACTGCTTGTCGGTCGCGGGATAACCGCCGAGCCCCATCAGCGTGTTGGTGCAGGGAAATCCCAGCGTGCGCACCAGTTGCGCCAACTCCGCCGACGCATCACCGAGTATCACGCCGCCGCCGGTATAAATCATCGGGCGCTTGGCTGCCGCCAATAATTGAATGGCTTTTTTAATCTGCCCCGGGTGTCCCTTGATCACCGGGTTATACGAACGCATGCTGACGGTTGCCGGATAGGAAAACTCCGTCTTGGCCGCGGTGACATCCTTGGGAATATCCACCACTACCGGCCCAGGCCGGCCGGTTGATGCAATGTAGAACGCTTTCTTGATGGTGACCGCGATGTCTTCGACATTGCGCACCAGAAAGTTGTGCTTGACGCACGGACGCGTAATGCCGACCGTGTCGCACTCCTGAAAGGCGTCTTCGCCGATGGCGTAGGTCGGCACTTGCCCGGTAATCACCACCAGCGGAATCGAATCGGTGTAGGCCGTCGCAATGCCGGTCACCGCATTGGTGACGCCGGGGCCCGAAGTCACCAGCGCCACGCCCACTTTATGGGTCGAACGCGCGTAGCCGTCGGCGGCATGCAGCGCGCCCTGCTCGTGGCGAACGAGGATGTGCTTGACCTTATCCTGCTTGAACAGCTCGTCGTAAATGAACAAAACGGCGCCGCCCGGATAGCCGAACACGTGCTCGACCCCTTCTTCCTGAAGACAGCGCACAACAATTTCTGCACCAGTCAATTGCATGGCCAATAGAACCTTAAATGAACCTTAAATGAACCTTAAAGAAAACCTAAAGAAACCCGAAAATCGGGAACGACTCGGGCAGGACGTGCGGGAACCTGTAACCTTACCGTTTACGGCGCTTTCGGTCAAGTAAAACTGTATTGTAAACAGTATGATAGCCGCGCTTATCGCTGTGTGTGACAGGCTCGCTTGCGCCGCCGGGGTGATTTGCTAAGATGCGCCCGAACGGTCTGCTCGCAACGGCGCGGTCCGGCGGCATTGCTTTACATCGCGGGAACGCAAAAGATAAAAGAGGCGACCGAACTGGCTACCTATAAAGAACTGGCGGACTTCCTCGCGGAGGTAGAACGCCGGGCTTACAAGCAGGCGATGTTTGCAGTACGGGATGAGCATGTCGCATTGGACATCGTTCAGGATTCCATGCTGAAACTGTCGGAAAAATATGCCGGCCGGCCGAGCCCGGAATTGCCGCTGCTGTTTCAACGCATCCTGCAAAACACCATCCGTGATTTTTATCGCCGGCAGAAAGTACGTTCCACCTGGACCACGCCGATATCGTCGCTGGTCGGCGGCGACTCCGACGACGACTACGACCCATTGGACACGCTCGACGTGGAAAATGAGTCACCCTACGCCGCCCCCCCACTGAAACAATTGGAGCGCGCGCAAATACTTGAATTTATTGAGAAATGCCTACAGAAACTGCCGCCCCGTCAACGTGAGGCGTTCGTCCTGCGTTACTGGGAGGAAATGGACGTCGCGGAAGCGGCAAAAACAATGGGGTGCTCCGAGGGAAGCGTGAAAACACACTGCTCCAGAGCCACCCATACGCTCGCTGATGCGCTGAAGAAACTGGGAATTACGCTATGAACAATCCACAACAAGACCATGAATTGGCAGAGAAAATTGCAGCGTTGCTGAACGAGGGCACGCAGCAACTGAACACCCGTACCACTGCCAAATTACTCGATATTCGCAAGCAAGCCCTTGCTCACTTCAACGAACAGCCCGTGCGTTCATGGGCGCCTGAGTGGGCCACGCAGGGCGCCGCGCGCATGACCGAGCCGTTCAGTCACAACCTGCGCGCCCTGGCCCTATTGGTGACGTTGCTGGTGTCGCTGGCGGGCGCGGTGGCCTGGCAATCCTTCAGCACCCAAGGCAGTGAAATCGCCGATATCGATGAAGGCCTGCTCACCAGCGAATTACCGATCAACGCCTATCTCGACCGGAGCATTGATTCGTGGTTAAAGCGCCCCTCGCACTGATCTTCTCGCTATGCGTAGCCTGCGTCGCCTGCATGTCAACAGGGGCGGACGCGCAGCAGCAGAACCCGAAAAAATCAGAGGCCGCCAAGCCCGCGCGTCCGCTGTGGTCGGAGCTTTCGCCGCAGCAGCAGCACGTGCTCGGCCCGCTCGCCGCAGATTGGGACAACCTCGACACCACGCGCCGCAAGAAGTGGGTCACCATCGCCAATCGTTATCCGAAAATGAAGCCGGATGCGCAGGAGCGTCTGCAAACCCGCATGCAGGCATGGGCGAAACTCTCGCAGGAAGATCGCCGTCTCGCGCGCGACAATTACAAAGCGCTGAAGAACTTGCCGCCGCCGCAGCGGCACGAGGTCAGCCAGAAATTGCGTCAGCGTCAGCAGTCGAAATCCGATACTTCGCGCACTGACGCCACGCCGGATGTGGCGCCAGAATCGGCCGCGCCCGACGCTTCGGGCAAGTGACGGCGGCGCCCAGCCCTCCCGCCGCCAATCTCAAGCGGCGGCTCTTGAGCCTCGTCTACGAATTACTCGTCCTCGCCGCAATTTTGCTCGCGGGCGCGTTGCCGGCCGTCATGCTCACGCGCACGTGGGACCCCGCCCTCGCCCGCGCCGCATTACAACTGTGGCTGGTGGGTTTATGCGGCATGTATTACGTGTGGCAGTGGGTCAGCGCCGGACAAACCCTGCCGATGAAAACCTGGCGCCTGCGTGTCGTGACGCGCGACGGTTCGCCGCTAACGGCGGCGCGCGCGACGGCACGATACGCGCTCGCGCTCGTCAGCACCTTCGCCCTGGGACTGGGTTTTGTGTGGGCGCTGCGGGATCGCGACCGCCAGTTTCTGCATGACCGCCTGGCCGGCACCCGCATCATCGATACGCGCTGACACGGCCTAACGCCGTTCCTGCCACCACAGCATCGTCAGCGCGATGCTCAGGAACACCGCCGTGGGCGCCAATGCGCTCACCGCCGGCAACCATTCGTTGATCAGACCCAGATGAGAGGAAAGCTTGCCCAGAAAATAAAAAGCCAGCCCGAGCATGATGCCGGTGAAAATTTTCGCCCCCACGCCGCCCTGCCGCCGCTGCGAATACGCAAACGGCAGCGCCAGTATCATCATGGTCAACACAGCGATCGGGTAGGCCGCCTTGGACCACATGGCAATTTCGTAACGCAACGTTTTTTGACGGTTTTCACGCAGATGCTGGGCATACGAATACAGGCTCGCCGCCGACATTTTCTCGGGCTTGACCAGCAACACATTCAGCAGGCTGGGTTCCAGCACCGACTGCCAACTTGCCGATGCAATTTTGCTGGTGGCCGTGCGCACCTCGGTAAACGTGGTTTGCACAATATCTTCGAGCAACCAGCGCCGGTCTCCCTGATAACTGGCGCTCCTCGCAAAACTCACCAGCCGCAATTTTGCGTTGGGATCGAATTCATAGATGCGCACCCCTTTCAGGTTGCCATCGGCGGTGACCTCCAGCACGTTGATAAAACTGGTGTCGTCCTTCATCCACAAGCCTGAGCGAAATTCCTGCGCCACGATGCCGGTGATCGCGCGCGAGCGAAACCGTTGCGCCGTCTGGTCGGCCGCCGGGCCGATATATTCGCCAAACACAAACGTCAACACCGCAAACAGCAGGCCCACGCTGATCAGCGACAGCACCATGCGCGTGACCGACACGCCCGCGGTACGCATCACCGTGTATTCCGAGTTCGCCACCAACTGCGCCAGCGCAAACAGCGTGCCGATCAGCGCAGCGATGGGAAACAGCTCATACACATGCGTGGGAATCGACAACACCACATGGCGCACGATATGCCGCAATTGATAAGAACCTCGGCCGAGATCCTTGATCTCCTCCACCAGATCAAAAAACGCGAACAACATCAGCAGCGCCAGCATCACCAGCGCGGTCGCCAGCATGATTTCGCGGGCCAGGTAGCGGCGCAGCGTCTTCATCGAAACAGCCGGTAAATCGAAAACACGCTAAGCCTGCGGTAGAACATCAGCACCAGCAGTATCAGCATCATGGCATGCACCGCCAGCAATCCCGGCATCAAACTCACGCGCGACTGCGCGATGGATACCTGCATGATTGAAAGCAAGTTGCTGTACACCATGTACACCAGCAGCGCGATCACCAGATTGACCGAGCGGCCCGCGCGCGGATTCACGAACGCCAGCGGAATCGCCAGCAGCGACAGCAAAAACGCGCTGATGGGCAAGCCGAAGCGCCATGCCAGTTCGCCCAGATTGCGCGGCTCGGGTTGCGCAATCAGTTCCAGCGTCGCCGCCGACTTGGTATTGGGCGCGCGGATGGCTTCGCGCGTCTCGGTACGCACGGCATAACGCTCGAATTCGTAGACCTTGAAATCAGCGTTGCCGGGCTCGCCTTCATAGCGATAGCCGTTCAGCAGCACCAGAAAACGGTCACCGTTTTCATGCATTTGCTGGTAGCCGCGCTTTGCCACCATCACGCCGTGTTTGCCGTGCTGGGTGGAGCTGATAAACACGTTAGCCACCAGGTTGTCAGTGCCGGACACATCTTCCACGAAATACACGCGTTCGGCCTGTTTCGACTCGCGGAACACTCCGGGCGAAACGGTGGAGGCATCGTCGCGGCTATCCATGATCTTGCGATAGTCTTCAGCCCGCCCTGACGCCCACGGCGACAACACCAACGCCAGCACGGCGATGGTGATGACCAGCGGCAGCGCGAACATCAACACCGGTTTGATCCAGCGCGTGAGGCTCATGCCGCAGGCGAACCACACCACCATTTCCGAATCGCGATAGGCGCGGCTCAACGACATCAGCACTGCTATAAACAGCGTCAGCGACAGCAATGTCGGCAGATGACTCAGCGCGGTAAATCCGAGCAACGCGATCACACTGGTGGAAGTAATCATGCCGCTGGCGGCCTGCCCCAACAGCCGCACCAACTGGGTGGTCAGCACGATGCCGAGCAGCACAAGAAACGTGGCGAACGCAGTACTCGTCAGTTCGCGCAGCAGGGTCTTGTGAAATAACATCCGGGCAATATTACGAGAGGGCGCACGAGGTTTGTGACGAGAGATATGACCGGAATCCGATTTTGCTTTTCACCTAGAAACCATCGATAATCAATGCTCTATCGGGCGTTTTCTGCACAGGAGCTTAATCGTGAAGTCAGCCGTGAAGTCAGCCGCAAAATCAGCACTGGAATTTAGCACGAAGCATAGCACGCCGGGGTCGGCAAAATCAGCTTGCGTCGTGGTGGGTGTTTTCGAGCCGCGCAAGCTCTCTGCGCCGGCCGCCGCGCTGGACAAGGCCGCGAAAGGCGCTCTCTCCCAAGCATTGCAGGCAGGCGATATGGAGGGCCGCGCGGGTACCACGCTGGTGTTACACCGCGTTCCCTCGTTAGCCTGTGAGCGTGTGCTGCTGGTGGGGCTCGGCGCGGAAAAATCATTCGACGCGAAGGCCTACCGCAGCGCACTGCAGGCCGCGCTGCGCGCCGTTAAAACCACGGGCGCGGCCGATGCGGAAATACACCTGACGACGCTCGCTGCGGGCAAACACGACATCGCCTGGCGCGTGGCGCAAGCGGCAACACTTGCCATCGAGGCGTCGTACCGCTTCGACCACATGAAAAGCAAACCCGAGACACCCGCATCGAAGCTCAAACGGCTGGCATTCGCCTATGTTTCCGTCAATGAACGCAGCGCCGCGGAAAGAGGTCTGGGGCAAGGCATGGCGCTCGGCAACGGCATGTGTTTCGCCAAAGACCTCGGCAATCTGCCCGGCAACGTCTGCACCCCTACATACCTCGCGAATCAGGCGAAAGAACTCGCCAACCACTACCGTGCGGCAGGCATGAAGGTGAAAATTCTTGACCGCGCCGAGATGAAAAAACTCGGCATGGGTACCTTGCTCTCGGTGGCGCGCGGCAGCGCCGAGCCGCCCAAGCTGATCGTGTTGGAACATCGCGGCGGCCCCAAGAATCAGAAACCGGTAGTACTGGTCGGCAAGGGGGTCACGTTTGATACCGGCGGCACCTCGCTCAAGCCCGCCGGCGAGATGGACGAAATGAAATTCGACATGAGCGGCGCGGGCAGTGTATTGGGCACGCTGAAAGCCGTGGCCGAAATGCGTCTGCCGATCAACGTGGTGGGCATTATCCCCGCCACCGAAAACATGCCGGGTAGCCGCGCCACCAAGCCCGGTGATATCGTCACCAGCATGTCCGGCCAAACCGTTGAAATCCTCAACACCGATGCCGAAGGCCGCTTGATTCTGTGCGACGCACTTACTTACGCCGAGCGTTATGATCCAGTGGCGGTGATCGACATCGCCACGCTCACCGGCGCCTGCGTGATCGCGCTCGGCCACGTGGTGAGCGGCCTCTTTGCCAACGACGATGCGCTGGCGCAAGAAGTGCTGGCTGCCGGTGAAGCGTCGCTTGATCGCGCATGGCACATGCCGTTGCACGACGAATATCAGGAACAGCTCAAAAGCAATTTTGCCGACTTCGCCAATATTGGCGGACGGCCGGCCGGCGCGGTAACCGCCGCGTGTTACCTGTCGCGCTTCACCAAAAAATTCAAATGGGCGCACCTGGATGTAGCGGGCACGGCGTGGAAATCCGGCAAAGAAAAAGGCTCGACCGGCAGGCCGGTGCCGTTGCTCACGCAATACTTGATCCATCGCACGGGAATAAATAAATAATCGTTTAAAAACATATACTTATATAACTCTTCGCATGACGCAGATCGATTTCTACACCCACGTCGGCGACAAATGGCACACCGCGTGCCGGCTGGCCGCCAAAGCCCATGCGCGCGGGCTGCGCGTGGCGGTATTGTGTGCCGATGCCGAAGCGGCGCAAAAAATCGACCGCATGTTATGGACCGCATCGTCCACCGGATTTATTCCGCATTGCCACTCGACGCATGAATTGGCGGCACGCACGCCGGTTACAATTTCTCACGACGACAACAGCGAGCCGTCGCACGACGAAGTACTGCTTAATCTGCGCGACACCTGGCCGCCGATGTTCAGCCGTTTTCAACGGCTGATCGAGATTGTCAGCACGGACGATAGTGACCGCGCCAGCGCGCGGGATCGCTTCAAGTTTTATCGCGACCGCGGCTATGAAATCCGCAGCCACGATCTGTCAAAAACAGAAACGTAGTCCGAAGGACGATGGCGCAACAGCCGAACCAGGATGACGGGGACGACAGCAGCGAAATCCTCGCGCGTGCCGACGCCCTGCTGTCAAGACATCGCCGCCCGGCGCCCGCGCCGACCGTCATCGCCGCGGAAAAAGCCGTTACCCCCGCGCACGGCACAACGGCGGCGGATCCCGGCCCTGCGATTGACGATGACGACGATGTGCCCGAACTCACCGACATCGTTGTGCTGCCCGCGTCCATGGCCGCACCTGCGGTCGGCGTTGCGGAAAGCACCGAAGTCATTTCGCGCGTGCAAAATCAGAATCTCGAGCACGCCGCGTATTTGCGCGTGATGTCGCAGGTGGATAAACGCATTACCAGCGTGGTGCAAAAACAGGTGATGCCGGAAATCGGCTCGGCGCTCGATCAGGCGCTGGTGCGCATCACCGATGACTTGAAAGCCAACATCGGCGCGATGGTGCGCAACTCGGTGGAAGAATCGCTGCGTTCACATCTCGAATCGCTGCGCCCGGCAAATACCAACACTGCCTCCGGTATAATCCTTTCTCCCGCATCATCACCCTCAAGCCATTCAAGCAACACCATGGAACTCGCCAAGAGTTTTGAGCCGGCGGCTATCGAAGCGCGCTGGTATCCCGAATGGGAAAAGAACGGTTATTTCAAGGCCGGAGACGATGCCGCGAAAACTGAAAGCTACTGCATCCTGCTGCCGCCGCCGAACGTCACCGGCACGCTGCACATGGGCCACGCCTTCCAGCACACGCTGATGGATGCGCTGACACGTTATCACCGCATGCGCGGCAACAACACGCTGTGGCAACCCGGCACCGACCACGCGGGCATCGCCACGCAGATTGTGGTGGAACGCCAGCTCGACGCGCAAAAAGTGTCACGCCATGACTTGGGCCGCGACAAATTCATCGAACGCGTGTGGCAATGGAAAGAAGAATCCGGCTCCACCATCACGCGCCAGATGCGCCGCCTCGGCAGCTCGTGCGACTGGCAGCGCGAGCGCTTCACCATGGACGAAGGCTTGTCGCGCACGGTCACCGAAACCTTTGTGCGCATGCATCAACAAGGCCTGATCTATCGCGGCAAGCGGCTGGTGAACTGGGATCCGGTGCTGCAAACCGCGGTATCCGATCTCGAAGTGGAATCGGTTGAGGAAGACGGCAAGCTGTGGCACATCCGCTACCCTCTTGCTTCAGGCGAAGGCCATCTCACGGTTGCCACCACGCGTCCGGAAACCATGCTCGGCGATGTGGCGGTCGCGGTCAATCCCGAAGACCCGCGCTACACCGCGCTGATCGGCACGCAGGTTGTGTTGCCACTGACCGGGCGCACGATCCCGGTGATCGCCGATGATTATGTCGATGCCGCCTTCGGCACCGGCTGCGTGAAAATCACCCCGGCGCACGACTTCAACGACTATCAGGTCGGCGCGCGGCACAAGCTCGACCCCATCAGCATTCTCACGCTCGACGCCAAGATCAACGACAACGCGCCGGCGGCTTACCGCGGCCTCGATCGTTTCGAAGCGCGCAAACGCGTGCTCGCCGATCTTGAAGCCCAAGGTTTGCTCGGCGAAACCAAGCCGCACAAGCTGATGGTGCCGCGCTGCGGACGCACCGACGCCATTGTCGAACCCATGCTCACCGACCAGTGGTTCATGAAAATGGAGTCGCTGGCGCAGCGCGGACTGGATGCCGTGGCGCTGGGGCAACTCAAGTTCGTGCCGGAAAACTGGACCCATACCTACAACCAGTGGCTCACCAATATTCAGGACTGGTGCATTTCGCGGCAGTTGTGGTGGGGCCATCGCATTCCCGCCTGGTATGACGCCGAAGGCAATGTCTACGTCGCGCGCAGCCACGACGAAGCGCAGGCCTTGTACGATGAACGCCTGCCCGAACGCTTGGAAGCCGGCGAAAAGGTCGCGCCGGTGTCGCTGCGTCAGGACGAAGACGTGCTCGACACCTGGTATTCCTCGGCGCTGTGGCCGTTTTCCACGCTCGACTGGACAGCGGAGTATCCGGCGAAATCCAATCCCGCGCTGGATCGTTATCTGCCGTCGTCGGTGCTGGTCACCGGTTTCGATATCATTTTCTTCTGGGTCGCGCGCATGGTGATGATGACCCTGCACTTCACCGATAAAGTACCGTTCCACGAAGTGTATGTGCATGGCCTGATCCGCGACGCGGAAGGCCAGAAAATGTCGAAATCCAAAGGCAATGTGCTCGATCCGCTCGACATTGTTGACGGCATCACGCTCGCCGCGCTGATCGCCAAGCGCACCGCCAACCTGATGGATCCGCGGCAAGCGGAGAAAATCACTGCCACCACAAAAAAACATTTCCCCGACGGCATCGCCGCCTTCGGCACGGATGCGCTACGCTTCACCTTCGTCAGTCTCGCCTCACCGGGGCGCGACATCAAGTTCGATCTGCAACGCTGCGACGGCTATCGCAATTTCTGCAACAAACTGTGGAACGCCACGCGCTTTGTGCTGATGAACTGCGACGGCAAGGATGTCGGGCTGGATGAAACAACGCCGCTGGAATTTTCCACGGCGGACAAATGGATCATCAGCCGTCTGCAACGCGCCGAAGCCGGGGTGGCGAAAGCCTTCGGCGAATACCGTTTCGATAATCTCTCGCGTACCCTGTATGAACTGGTGTGGGATGAATACTGCGACTGGTATGTTGAACTCGCCAAGGTTCAGATGCAAGGCGGCAGCGACAACCAGCAGCGCGCCACGCGCCGCACGCTGGTGCGCGTGCTCGAATCGATACTGCGTCTGGCACATCCGGTGATGCCGTTCATCACCGAAGAACTGTGGCAAATCGTAGCGCCGCTGGCAAACAAGCGCGGTGCGTCGATCATGCTGCAAAGCTATCCGCAATCCGACGCTACGCGCATTGACGAAGCAGCAGAACGCGATATCGATACGTTGAAACAACTTATCAACGCCTGCCGCACCCTGCGCAGTGAAATGAATTTGAAGCCGGGGCAGAAAGTCCCGTTGATCGCCGAGGGCGATGCTTCGCTACTCGCATCGTATTCGCCGTACATGGCGGCGCTCGCGCGTCTGACCGAGGTGCAGATCGTCGATGCCTTGCCGCAAGCGGATGCGCCGGTATCCATCGTCGGCGCGTTCAAGCTGATGCTAAAAGTCGAAATCGACAAGGCGGCGGAAAAGCTGCGTCTCGAAAAAGAGCGCGCGCGGATCGTCGGCGAGATCGCGAAATCCAACACCAAACTATCCAACGCCAGCTTTGTTGACCGGGCGCCGCCCGCGGTGATCGCGCAGGAACGTGAGCGCCTCGCCAAGTTTGAAGCCACACTTGCGGATCTCGACGCACAACTGGGTAAGCTCACATAGCCGATAGGGCGGAATGTTTATAAGTAATTGTTTTTAAACAATATTTAAAAGAACTGATCGTCGAATCACAGCGCGCCGGACAATTTATGTGCAGCCTGCACCAGTGCTACGCGGCGGCGTTGGCTGGTGCTCGTACACCGCGCTAGACTGCGCACGTTACGTCTTTAACTGTATTGAGGAAATCGCCATGGAAACCATCGCCTCGTTAGCAACCGCCGCCGGACTCGGCTGGGCCAGCGGCGTGCGTCTCTACGCCGTGGTATTTTTTCTCGGACTGCTGCAACAATTCGGCATCTACACATTGCCCACTGAATTGCAGACATTGGGCAATCCGTGGGTGATGGGCGCGTCGGGCTTCATGTTTGCAGTGGAATTTCTCGCCGACAAAATTCCCGGCTTTGATTCGGTGTGGGACGCCGCGCATACCTTTATTCGCATTCCCGCGGGCGCGTTACTGGCCGCGGCCGCCGTGGCGGGCGGCGATGCGAGCCTGGGTATCGCCGCGGGCATACTCGGCGGCGCCGTCGCGGCGGGCAGTCACATCACCAAGGCCAGCGCGCGCGCGCTGATCAACACATCGCCCGAACCCATCAGCAATTGGACGGCATCGTTCACTGAAGACGCGTTGTCCATCGGCGCGGTGTGGATGGCGCTGGTGTTCCCGTTGCTGATGCTGGTGTTCCTGATTATTTTTTTCGTGCTCGCCATCTGGCTGCTGCCGAAAATATGGCGCGGCTTGAAGCGGGTACTATCCTCGATTCGACAGTTGCTTGGCAACCCGGCGTAGCTTTACATCGCACATCCCGGGCGGTGGCCGCGGTCTACGAAAAAACCGTGCGCCAGGAAATATCAAGGTCTGCCGCAGTCACGGCCTCGGCAAATGCGCGCAGCGTCATCAGGCCCATGCACGGCATGGCGCCGCGCGCCGCCAGCGTGCCGGTCGCCAGTTTGCGCGCCAGCACGATCGCGGGCAGGCAGGGAATTTCGGGCCCATGGCCGCGCCGCGCCAGCAGGTGCCAGTCGATGCGCGCCGCGCGTCCTTCACGATCCAGACCCGCGAGTCCCACGTGCATGCCGCCGGTGTTGCCGCCCATCCAGTCGAAGTAGGGCCCCACGCGAACCATGAGCCCCGCGAAACGGCTGGCGTTGCCCACCCACCCCGCGCGCACGATGCCCGCAAGCAGCCAGAATGCGCCTTGCGCAAATGCCAGTTCGAGTCCGGCGTCAAAACGCACGCGCCGCACACCCGCGTAGCGCGCCGGAAATAATTGCACATCGGGCACATCGCAGCGCGCGAGCCAACGCGCGCCAAAATCAGGATAGTGAAATCGATGTAACCCTTGCCAGCCGTATACCGTCTGCCAGCGGCCCTGCTCCCACGCGTCAAATGGCTGGCCGCAATACGACAGCACTGCTTCCAGCGTGGCGACCCCACGCGGCGTTTGCTGGCCGGGCGCGATGCTGATATCGATGCTATCGAGCCGCAAAAAATGCGCCCGGTGTTCATCGATCACCGCCGACGACAATGCCGGCAGTGTGCTGGCGCCGCTGGTCACCAGCACGCCGCGCTCGCGGGCGGCCGCATCCAGTTCGGCAATGCCCGCCACAAACGCGCGGCCATCGGCAAGATCAACATAATGCGCGCCCGCCTCCACACACGCGCGCGCCACGTGATAACGCTGTTGCTGAAACGGGCCGCAGGTATGGATCACCGCATCGGCGCGTAAGGCGCGCAGGCGCGCGGCCAGATCGTGTGCGGTGTAATCGAGCGCGACGCCTTCATGCAGCGGCCCGAGTGCGCGCGCCGCGGTTTTCGCTTTTGCCGCATCACGCCCGGCGACAATCAGTGTCGCGTCGTCAGCCAGCGCGCGGCTTATGCGACCGCCGAAATGCCCGTAGCCGCCGAGCACCAGAATGCGGTAGTCGCGGCCCACGGCGGCCTATTTTTTTTGCATCAAAAACGTGAACACTTTGTCGGCTTCATCCGCCGACAGCAGCGTATTGCCGGTCTGCTTGGCGAATGCCTGAAAATCCTTGGTCGAACCCGGATCGGTCGCGAGAATTTTGAGCACTTGACCGGACGTCATATCCGTCAATGATTTTTTGGTGCGCAATATCGGCAACGGACAGTTCAGCCCGCGCGCATCCAGTTCTTTGTCAAATGGTGCAGACATCATTTCCCCTCATGGCATGCGGCTTTTTCATTGGCGGAATTTCCGCGCGCCCATCCAAATAGGCACGCCGGCAATTTCAGGAACGGCGGATTATAAGCGAGCCGGCCACAGCGCTTGTTGGGACCACCCCGTCTTTTGCCAAGTATATGTTTTAATGGATATTTATTGAACTACTCGAAAAACAGCGCAGCCGTGTCTGTTACACTCGGAGGTATCCAATCTGTGAGTCCTGCCGTCATGTCCGATCAGCCTGACCAAGCTGTCGCGCCACCCGCCGTCACGCTGACCGAGGCATTCTGGTATTGGCTCAAACTCGGCTTCATCAGTTTCGGCGGACCCGCCGGACAAATCGCCATCATGCATCAAGACTTGGTCGAGCGTAAGCGCTGGATTTCCGAGCAGCGTTTTCTGCACGCGCTCAATTACTGCATGGTGTTGCCCGGACCGGAAGCGCAGCAACTCGCCATTTATATCGGCTGGCTGATGCATCGCACGTGGGGCGGCATCATCGCCGGCGGATTGTTCGTTTTGCCGTCGCTGTTCATCCTGATTGCGTTGTCGTGGATTTATATCGCGTTCGGCGATCTGCCCGCAGTCGCCGGATTACTCTACGGCATCAAGCCTGCGGTCACCGCCGTGGTGGTTTTTGCCGCCTGGCGCATCGGCTCGCGTGCGCTGAAAAACGGCGTGTTGTGGGCCATTGCCGCGGCGGCCTTCGTGGCGATCTTTGCGCTGAAATTGCCATTCCCGGTCATCGTGATCGCCGCAGGCATCATCGGCGTCATCGGTGGTCGAATGGCGCCGCACAAATTCGCCACCGGCGGCGGACACGGCAGCGCCGGCAAAAGCTACGGCGCGGCCATCATTGATGACGCCACGCCGACGCCGGCGCACGCGCGTTTCTCATGGGGCCGCTTTGTTCGTGTGCTGATCGCGGGTTTGCTGATCTGGGCCTGCGCGATGGGCTTGTTGATTCAAACCACCGGCGGAGACAGCGTGTTCACGCAGATGGCCTGGTTCTTCACCAAGGCGGCACTGCTGACGTTCGGCGGCGCGTATGCGGTACTGCCCTATGTCTATCAAGCAGCCGTTGAGCAATTTCAATGGTTGACCGCCGCGCAGATGATCGACGGCCTCGCGCTCGGCGAAACCACGCCCGGGCCGTTGATCATGATCGTCGCCTTTGTGGGTTTTATCGGCGGCTGGGCAAAGCAGTTGCTGGGACCGGACGCATTGTTCCTCGCGGGCGCGGCGGCGGCGGCAGTCGCCACGTTTTTTACCTTCCTGCCCAGCTTTGTGTTTATTTTGCTCGGCGGCCCGTTGGTCGAATCAACCCACGGCGCGCTCAAATTTACCGCGCCGCTCACCGGCATTACCGCTGCCGTGGTCGGCGTGATTCTCAATCTGGCGGTATTTTTTGCATGGCATGTGCTGTGGCCCTCGGCAACAGAAGCCGCGCCATTTGCCGGACGCTTTGACTGGCCGTCGCTGATCATCGGCCTCGCGGCTGCGATCGCGCTGTTTCGATTTAAAGCGGGCGTGATATCAGTGATTGCGGCCTGCGCGGCGGCAGGGCTGCTCGTGCGCTTCGCGCTGTAAGCTATTTTTTTTGCGTGCCGGCCTTGCGCTCCTCGGCATCCTGCGCACGCAATTGCCGCAAGCGCGCCTCGGCCGAGGACATTTGGTAATAATCGCCATCGCCTGCCTTAATGCCAATCTGCAGTTGTTCGATGGCCGCGGGAATCGTGCCCATGCGCGCGTAGGCTTCGGCCTGCGCGCGATGCGTGGCAAGGCGCCGGTTAAGCTGAGCCTGCGCGCGCGCCTGTAGCAGATACAGGCGATGATCGTCGGGGCTGTTGGCAAGCCGGCTATCCACCACCTTCAGCACCGCCTCGGCCTGACGCGACTGCAACAGGGCCTCGGCATATTCGTATACCAATGCACGATACCCCGGATAGACCTGCAACGCATCGCGAAAACATTTGAACGCGTCCGGGTCTCCCCCGGCGAGCCGGATACGGCACCCCAGCAATTCCACCATGGGATTGCCTTTGACCAGCGCGCGCAACGCAAAAAACTCTTTCCACGCGCCGGGTACATCGCGCGCGCGCAGCAATGCCGCTGTCAGGCCGTAACGCGCGCCGCCCTCCGAGAGATAACGCTTTTCCGCAAGACTGTCGCGATAAAAGGCGACCGCCTCACGCGGCGCGTCAAACTCCGCTTTCATTTTGGCGCGCACCAGATGGAAATCAATATGATCCGGCACCTGGCGATAGCGCAGTTCCTGCGCGCGATTCTGCATATCGGCGATACGCTCAAAAGTAACCGGGTGCGAGCGCAGATACGCCGGGGCGCCGCCCTCGTAGATGCGCGTGGCGCGCTGCAGCCGCTCGAAAAACGCCGACATGCCTTGCGGATCGAAGCCGGCTTTTTCGAGCAGTTGCAAGCCGATGCGATCTGCTTCGCGCTCAAAGTCGCGCGAGAAATTCAATTGCTGCTGCACCGCCAGCGCGGAACCTATCGTCGCGGCGGCCTCGCCCATTTGCGAATTCGAGCGCGCCGCCAATATCGCCACCGCCAGTGCCGCGATTTCCAGCCACTGCGACGATTGCTGATTGTTGATCATGCGCGCAATGTGGCGCTGCGTGACGTGTGAAATTTCGTGCGCCACCACGCCCGCCATTTCCGATTCGGTTTGCGCCGCCATGATCAGCCCGGTATGCACGCCGATAAAGCCGCCCGGCAGCGCGAACGCGTTGATCTGCGGATCGCGCATCATGAAAAACTCGAATTCCTGACGCACGTCGGCGCCCCGCGCCGCCAAGCGGTTGCCGACACGCGAAATATAATCGGTGACCTCGGCATCGTCGTAATAGGTGGGATCGCGGCGCGCCTCGCGCATGATGCTGCGTCCGAGCATGCGTTCCTGCGCCGGTGTAAACGCGGACTGTGACGGTTCACCCAGCTCGGGCAGCCCTTGGGCCAGAACCGCGGGAATTGCTAGCAGCAACAGCGCCAGCAGATGGCGCATGTAGCCTAAGAAGCAAAGGGAACGTAGGTTCGCGTGCATGATGCTATGATAAGACTTCTTCGCCATAAGTTCCTGCTTTCATGCGTAAACCCGCGACTTCACGCAGCAACAAGCTCACCCATTTCGGCGCGCAGGGTCAGGCGCATATGGTGGATGTCGCGGGCAAAGCAGAAACGCATCGCGTGGCGCGCGCGGCAGGACGTATCCGCATGTTGCCCGCCACGTTGCGCTTGATTGCCGCCGGTAACGCAAAAAAAGGCGACGTGTTGGGCATCGCGCGTATCGCGGCGATACAGGCGGCCAAGCGTACTGCGGAGTGGATTCCGTTGTGCCATCCGCTGGCGCTGACGCATGTGGATATCGAATTCAAACTGGATCGCAAGTCAGTCGCGGTCGACTGCATTGCAACCGTGGAAACCACCGGACGCACCGGCGTCGAAATGGAAGCGCTCACCGCCGTGGCTGCCGGACTACTCACCATTTACGACATGTGTAAAGCCGTGGATCGCGGAATGCGCTTGGAAGAAATTGCCTTGCTCGAAAAAATGGGCGGAAAATCAGGCACTTGGCTGCGAACGTCCGGAAAGAAATCGTCATCCGGGAAGCCAACTGCCAAACGCAGTTAACATTGCGCTTCGCCCGTTACAGGTCATCGATTCAGTGCTGGACAGCGTTAAGCAGGCTGGCCGGCATGCGCGGTTTGAAAAAGGCCAAGCGCACCCCGATATACCCCAGCCGGGCGCATCGAGCCCGGACGACGCAAGATTAATAGCACAGACCCAGGAAACACCATGAACCTGTTACACACGACACGCCCATTTCGCAGAACCTTTCTTAAATTCACCGGCACGCTCGGCGTGCTGGGCACGGTGGCCGCCGCAGGGCTGCTGAAAACCACGCAGGCCGCCGCTGCGGCCTGGAACAAATCCGGCTTCGAATCCAAAGCCGTTGCCGATGCCCTGAAATCCCTGGGCGCCGGTAGCGCCGCGGAAAGCCGCGACATCGTGATTACCGCGCCCGACATCGCGGAAAACGGCGCGGTGGTGCCGATTGAAGTGGTGAGTCGCATCCCGAACACGCAATCGATTTCGATCATCGCGGAAAAAAATCCGTTCCCGCTGGCGGCAACGGCCGATTTCGCAAACGGCGCGGAGCCGTACGCGTATGTGCGCATCAAGATGGGGCAGACGTCCAACGTGCGCGCGGTGGTCAAGGCTGACGGAAAATTTTTCACCGCGTCCAAGGAAGTAAAAATCACCGTCGGCGGTTGCGGTTAACCCCTATTCGCGACCTGTAAAAAATACTCAGCAAGGATTCAACATGGCGGAACCAATGAAAATACGCGCAACGCTCAAGGGCGATGTCGCGGACATACGCGTGCTGGTTGCGCATCCGATGGAGACCGGACAGCGCAAAGACGCCGCCGGCAACATTGTGCCCATGCATTTTATTCAGAGCATGACGGTCACACACAACGGCAACACGGTCTACGACGGCCAATGGAGCCAGGCGGTTTCGCGCAATCCGGTGTTCGCCGTTCGCGTCAAAGGCGCAAAGGTTGGGGACAAGGTTGTGGTCCATTGGACTGATAACAAGAACGATAAGCGCACCGACGAAGCGACCGTCGTCGCCGGATAGCGCGTCGCCTGCCGGCGCGGGGAGGAAACATGAAAAGAGCATATGGTGTTGCGGTCGTGGCGATGATTTGTGCGGCCGCGATTTTTCCGGCAACCGCGCAGAATAAACCCGCTGACGCCTCAAACAAAGTCGGCGACGGCCTGGCCGTGGGGCGCCAGATGCTCGCCGAGGATAACCCCGGCGATCTGTGGGCCGAACGCGGCAAACGGCTTTTCAGCGAAAAGCGCGGCCCGAAAAACGCCTCCCTCGAACACTGTGATCTTGGTCAGGGCCCCGGTGTGGTCAAAGGCGCGTTCGCGCAACTGCCGCGCTACTTTGCCGACACCGATAAAGTGCAGGACCTTGAATCGCGTCTGCTGACCTGCATGGTGAATCTGCAGGGTTTCAAACGCGAAGACCTTGATCGCACGCGTTTCAGCAACCTCGACCGCGATTCGGATATCGAGGCGCTGGTGAGCTACATCGGCTCGGCGTCCAACGGCATGCGCATGGACGTGCGTCTGAGTCACGCCAGGGAACGCGACATGTACAAGGCCGGCGAGTATCTGTTCTATCGCCGCAGCGGCCCGCTGGATTTCGCCTGCGTCACCTGCCATGGTGAATCCGGCAAACGCATCCGCCTGCAGGAGTTGCCCAACATGACCGATGCCCGGGAGATGCGCGACATCATCGCCACCGGCTGGCCTGCGTATCGCGGCACGCACAGCACGGTGCGCACCATGCAGCATCGGCTGTACGACTGCTTCTGGCAGATGCGCCTGCCGGATATTGGCTTTGCCACGGACTTATCGATAGCGATTACGACGTATCTCAACCGCTCGGCAAACGGCGGCGAGATCAAGCTGCCGGGTGTGCGGCGCTAAGAAACGGGATTGCCATGATGAAAATGAAAACAGCGCTGTTGCTCATCGTGCCGGCGGCATGGGCAGTCGGTTGCGCCACGTTTCCGGATGCAGACAGCACGGCAAAGCTTGCGGAGCAGATGGTGGCCGAAGCCTATTCCAGCACGGCGCCCGACCTGAAACAGCGCACCGTGCAGGATGCATCGCAGCACACGTGCAGCGCCATCGGCGGGCCAAAGCTATCGCAGGAGCAATCCGCCGCCATCGTGAAATCCGCGCGCGCCGGCATGCAATATCCGGCATCGGGAAAACTCGCCGGTGATTGGAAAATCGGCGCGCAATTGGTCGCCGATGGCCGCGGACAACGCATCGTCAATGGCAAGGTGGAAGACCTGAAGGCCAACGGCGCACTGTGCATCAATTGCCATGTAATGGATCCCAATGAAGTCAACGCCGGCAACGTCGGCCCGTCACTCTCGGGCTACGGCACACAACGCGGAAATTCCGACGCGGTGGCACGTTATACATATGAACGAATTTTCAACGCATGGGCGTTTATGCCGTGCTCGAATATGCCGCGTTTGGGGTCCAGCGGATTTCTGACGCCGGAGCAGATCGCGCATGTGGTGGCTTATTTGATCGATTCGCAATCTCCAGTAAATCGATAACAGAAAAGTTATCGGTATTGTTTCGACTTTGCTTTGCATTCCACCTTTACCAGCAGTTTTTTTAAATCGACCATTCCACGTAAAAATCGAAGCGCCTGACGAAAGCATTTGATTTGAACTCTATGCGTTACGATTCATCATTCTAGAGGACATGTCTTTTTTTCCCACAATATCGAGAAAATCAACAAACTGCGGGCGATCGTTTCATAAGTGGGGGCAATTTAACGACGGCGTGCGTTTCTCAAGTACCCTATGATTCTCTATTGGTCTCTGGTCAGCGTGAGGGAAATGATTGTACTTTAAGTAAGCGTGACGTATGCTGTGAGTCATGAACGAGTTGCCGGATCAACTGCCGAATCTGTCGAGCTTTAGCCACGAGCAGAAGGACGAACTGATCCGCATGTTGTTTCCA
>CAMDDY010000029.1 GCA_945893125.1 Bordetella parapertussis | reverse complement strand
GGGCGCAACGCGTGTCAGGGCAAGGTCGAAGCGCAGGTGTTCCTCGGCGAGTGCATGGATTTTCAGGTGCGCGTGGGCGAAACGCTGCTGCTCGCGCGCGCGCATCCGTCGTTGCGCACGCCCGTTGGTGCTACCGCACACATCACCATGAATCCGGAAAAATGTGTGGCCATACCAAACAACCCGTAGGATGGGTACTGGCCGGTGGCCGTAACCCATCACAAACACTGGTGCGCGAACTTGGGTTGTGATGGGTTACGGCCACCGGCCAGTACCCATCCTACGGACAATGATAACTCACTAAATATCGTTTAAAAACATATACTTAAATAACTTTACCACAATGGTTGCCTTACACTGAACCGGAGACTGAGCATGGCCAAGGACGCATTGGTATCAGACGAAATGGCGAAAAAATTCGCCACTGAAAAAGAAACCCCCTACACCCGCTGGGTGCAAAGCGAGGGCCTGGACATCATCCCCGCGCATTACGTGCCCAATCTGCACACGGTGGAACTCAAACCGTGGGCGCGGCGCGCGGCGCGCGGCGTGTATCTGAATCACGAGGCGTCGCGCACCTCCAACGATTGTTATGTGTGCGAAATCGCTGCCGGCGGCAAACTGGCGCCGCACCGTCAATTGTTCGAGGAAATGATTATGATCCTCGATGGCCGCGGCTCCACCACCGTGTGGAACGACGCGGGAAAACGCATCACGTTTGAGTGGAAAGCCGGCGCGTTATTCGCGATTCCGCTCAACACCTGGCATCAACATTTCAACGGTTCGGGCAAAGAACCGGCGCGCTACGTGGCGGTAACCAACGGCCCCGCCATCATCAACATGTATGAGGAGCCGGAATTTCTGTTCAACACCCAACACGATTTCAAAAACCGTTTTGCCGGCGAGCCGGATTATTTCAGCAACAAGGGCGAGCAAAAAGGCCTGCTGCTGGAAACCAATTTCGTCGCCGACGCGCCGAACCTGCCGCTGATCAGCGCCCAGGAACGCGGCGCGGGCGGCGGGCATATTCGTTTCAACATGGCCAAGGGGTCGATGAACAGCCATATCTCGCAGTTTCCCATCGGCACCTACAAAAAAGCGCACTCTCATGGTCCCGGCGCGCATGTGATTATTCTCACCGGCGAGGGTTATTCGCTGATGTGGCCCGAGGGCGAGGAGCCGCGCCGTTACGAGTGGCACATCGGCTCGATGATCGTGCCACCCGCCGGTTGGCAGCACCAGCATTTCAACACCGGCACGACCCCGTCGCGTTACCTCGCGTTCAAGCACGAAGGTGTCGCGGTGCGCAACACACAGGGCGTACCTAAAGCCTGGATCAGCAAGCGCGTGGGCGGCGACCAGATTGACTACGCCGACGAAAAACCGGTAATCCGGCAGCTTTTCGCCGAGGCCTTGGCCAAACACGGCATGCAGCCGCGCATGGATGAGGCGTACCAGGCCGAGCTGGCCGATTTGCCGCCGCTGGCGGCGTAGCCCGCAGGCATGCCTGCAAGGCTATACTTTGATCTTGAGGAAATATCCATGATCGCAAAACGACTGAATCTGGCGCTGGCCGGTCTGCTCCTGCTGGGCGGAGCATCGGCTACCGCGCAAACCAAAACCGCGCCCGCATCCACTTCGGCAGCCATTGCGTCGTACACCGGCCCCGACCGGCTGCAACGGCTGATTGAAGGCGCGAAAAAAGAGGGCGAAGTCAGCGTCTACAATTCCGCGCCGGTGGACGACATGCGCGTTTTCGCCGCCGCCTTCGAGAAAAAATACGGCGTGAAAGTGAAAGTGTGGCGCGCGAGTTCCGAAAACATCGTGCAGCGCGCGGTGACCGAAGCACGCGCCGGGCGCTACGATGTTGATGTGGCCGAAACCAACTCGCCCGAGATGGAAGCGTTGTCGCGCGAGAAGCTGTTGCAGGAGGTGAAGTCGCCGCACCTCCCGGATTTAATTCCGCAGGCCGTGCCGCCGCACCGCGAGTGGATAGGCACGCGTCTGAATATGTTTACCGCCGCCTACAACACCCGCCTCGTCAAAAAAGAAGACCTGCCGAAAAGCTACGAAGACCTGCTGCACCCGCGCTGGAAGGGCAAACTCGGCATCGAAGCCAGCGATCTCGATTGGTTCGCCGGCGTGATCGCTGATCTCGGCGAAGCCAAAGGACTGAAGCTGTTTCGCGATATCGTCGCCACCAACGGCATGTCGGTGCGCACCGGCCACACCTTGCTCACCAATCTGGTGGTGTCGGGCGAGATACCGCTGGCGTTGACCGTCTACAACTACAAGGCCGAGCAATTAAAAAACGACGGCGCGCCCATCGACTGGTTTGTGCTGCAACCGGGCCTTGCGCGCCCGCAAGGCGTGGGCGTGATGCGCCGCGCACCGCATCCGCATGCGGCGGTGCTATTCCATGATTTCATGCTCACCGACGCGCAGGAACTGTTCATCAAGCGGGATTTCATTCCCACCAGCAAGAAATTCAGTACGCCGCTGAATAAATTTCCGTTTCGTTTTGTCGATCCCAAGGTGGCGCTCGACGAACACGACAAATGGTCGAAACTGTACCGCGAAATTATCACCGGCTCGGCCAGGTAACATTCAACTGATTCACCTTTCAACCGGAGTCACCATGAGCGAAAACGAATCGCACTACCACAGCAAAAAAGACCGCATTTTTCTGCGCTCCATCCAGGGGCATTACAACCTCGGCGCCGAGCTCGCACGACTGCGCGCGCTGCCCCGCGTGCGCAAAGGCAAAGAAATAAAATTCGTTGACGGCCCGCAGGCCTATAGCCGCCACTACGTCGAACCCAAGGACGGCATCACGCAAACCCTGCACCTGCACCTTGAAGAATACGGCCCCGGCGGCAAATCACAAAAGCACGGCCACGTGAACGAGGCGGCGTTTTATATCCTCGACGGCACGGGTTATGAAATTCACGACGGCGTGCGTTACGACTGGCAAGCGGGCGACGTGGCGATTGTGCATAACAACTGCGTGCATCAGCACTTCAACGCCGACTCCACCAAGCCCGCGCGCGCGCTGGTGTTCAAAACCAAGCCGATGTATCTGTTCATGAACATGCTGTTTCAGAAAATGGTCGAAACCCGCTCCTCCGAGCCCGCGCCCGGCGGCGAAGGCTTCACCGCCCGCGAAGGCGAAGACGACTTCAACCATTCGAAATAACACATACCCCATTCAAGGAGAGCCCTCATGGCCTGGAGCGAAGCAAAAGCGTGGACCCGCGGCAAAGCCAGCGGAAAAATTTATCAAGACTTGCTCGACGACGCGACCAACGCCCCCGCGCGCAACGCACGCCGCAAAAAAGTCGTGCGCCCCGAAGACATGCAATGGGAAATGTCGCGTCAGGGTTTGTTAAAGCACCTCATCAACGAACAGATGAACACGCGCATGGACACGGTGGATGCCTACATGCAGATCATCCCGCCGGGCAGCCGCTCGGGCAAACATCGGCACCTGGCCGAAGAATGTCTGTATGTGCTCGAAGGCAAGGGCTATGACATGCATCAGGATTGCGACGTCGAAATCACCGACACCTACCACTGGACGGCGCAGGACGAAGTAAAGCGCTACGAGTGGGAAGCCGGCGACGTGATCTACATCCCGCCCAACACTATCCACCAGCATTTCAACGCCGACCCGGATCGCCCCGCGCGGCTGATTTCCGCGATCAACCGCATTTTCAAGAACAGCGGATTGAACGACCTTGAGCAAATGGAAGATGCGCCGGAATATGATGCGTCGGTGATCCTGACGGGCGAGGTGGTGCAGCACTACTTGACTCGCAAGGTTAAGGAGACGGCGTAATCGCGGGACCAAGCACCCACGCAAACAATTCGCAGAATTCGTGGCGTTCGTGAAATTCGTAGGTTGGCGCTGAGCTTGCGAAGCCCAACACCAAAGGAACGCAACGCATCAACCAATCGTTACGCACAGAGCAAGGATAGGCGTGTCCTTCGTGCCCACGCGTTGCCAAGCTACATACGTGAGGCCGCGTGGGCAAAACAAATTAGTTTTGCCCACCCTACACTTGCTAGGCCGCAGGAAACTCTAATCACGCAATGACGCCCATCATCCCAAGTGTTTCACTTGCGCGCGCCGCAGTATCTTGCAACTATTGTTTCACGGGTGGTGGTTTGTCACGCGCGGGGATTCGTATGGCGCAACCGTTCACTGTTGGGGCCAAGTACAGACTTGGTGGGGTCGCTGTCGTAGGCATCAATCCTGGCGTTGCAAAGGACGGTGGCTATAAAGAACTGCGAAAACAGGCCCTCGACCGCTTTGCGGGCGGTGACGACTCCGCTCTGTCCGCGTATTGGGAAGCACTGGCAACGGATATAGAACACTTCTGGAACCCAAAGTACTTGACCCGACTACGTCAGCTAGAACTTTCCGTAGACAGGATCGCGGTCGGCAACATCGCGCTTTGTGCCACTGCGCACAATAAGTACCCCAAGTCGATGCTGCAAAACTGCTGGTCTCGCCATTCCTCGCAAATGATCGAAACGCTCGGTCCGGGCATTGTTATTCTCATGGGTGGAGAGAACGTGATGCGCGAATTCAAAACGAAGATGGGCATGTGCAATCCCAAGCATCTTGTCATCCGCATGACGCATTTCGCACACCGGAAAGGGAACGCTTTCGAAGAAATGGAATGCGAGCGAGTGCGAAAACTACTGCCGCAGAAGCTGTGAAGAGAGAATTACTTCGCCGCGCAATTTCCAACAACACCCCCAGATAAAACCCAAATGTCCACCGTTTAAGTCCGCCGCTCACTCCTTCCCAATCCCCGCCGCACGAATAAACTTTTTATAGTGCGCAAGCTCCACGCGGATGTGTTCCGCGAAGGCCTGCGCCGTGCTGGTCTGCGGCACCAACCCCTGCGCGACCAGCTTTTCGCGCATGTCGCTTTGCTTGACGATGGTCGCCACCTCGTTGCTCAAGCGCGAAATAATCGCCTGCGGCGTGCCGCGCGGAACCACGATGCCGGCCCACGAATAGGTGTCGTAGCCCGGCACGCCCAATTCAGCAATCGGTACGATCTCGGGCATCGAAGGTGAGCGCGCGATGGTGGATATGCCCAGCGCGCGCAGGCGCCCGCCCACCACAAACTGGCGCACCGACGCGGCGGACGCGAACATCACGGATATTTGCCCGCCCAGCAAATCCACCACCGCCGGGCCGGTGCCCTTGTACGGCACGTGCGTCATGTCCGCGCCGGACATCGACTTGAACAATTCGGCGGCCAGGTGGTTGCTGGTACCGTAGCCGGGCGAAGCAAAGTTAAGCTGGCCGGGCCGGGATTTCGCCAGCGCGATCAAGTCCTTTACCGTTTTTGCCGCGACATTGGGATGCACCACCAGCAAATACGGTGAAATCGAAATCAGCGATACCGGCTCGAAATCCTTGATCGGATCGTAAGGCAGATTGGTGCGCAGATTCGGCAGCGCCGCCAGCGTGGCGCTGGGCGCGAGCAGCAGGGTGTAGCCGTCGGCCGGCGCACGCGCCACCAGTTCGGCGGCTATCACCGTGGAGGCGCCGCCGCGGTTATCCACGATAAACGTCTGCCCCATGCGCTCGCCCAGGCGCTCGGCGTAGGCGCGTCCGAGCAGATCATTGCCGCCGCCCGGCGGAAACGGGATTACGAAGCGGATGGGCTTGACCGGATACTTCGCGGTGGCCTGGGCAATGGCCGCACCCGGCAGGCCGACAAGCACACCAGCCAAGGAGGCTATCGTCAGCGCTCTGATCCGCAGCGCGATATGCCCGGCGCTTGTGGCTACGAAGAACATTACATGCACCCTTTCAAAGCGAATACGCGATTTTACTCCAGTGAAATACGGCCAGAGTGCATTGCGGGAACGCACATCACATCGGGTAAAATGACCGCTCTATCACTCGCACGACACGAGGCACGCCACCATGCTCACCCAGGAACAAAACAACACTCTCACCCAAACCGGCCCCGGCACCCCGATGGGCGACCTGTTTCGCCGCTACTGGATGCCCGCGCTGCACGATTATGAATTGCCCGAACCCGACTGCCCGCCGGTGCGCGTCAAACTGCTGGGCGAACGGCTGATCGCGTTTCGCGACACACAAAACCGCATCGGCTTGATGGATGAATTCTGCGCGCATCGCGGCGTGTCGCTGTGGTTCGGGCGCAATGAAGAATCGGGCCTGCGCTGCCCGTATCACGGCTGGAAATACGATGTCACTGGCCAATGCACCGAGTTGCCCTCCGAGGGCGCCGACGCAGATGGCGGCAAGGGCCCGATGTGCAAACGCATCAAGTTGAAATCGTACCCGTGCATCGAACAGGGCGGGGTGATCTGGACCTACATGGGCCCGCCGGAATTAAAACCCGCGCCGCCCGCACTCGAATGGACGCTGGTGTCGCCGCGCCAGCGTTATGCGTCCAAACGTTTGCAGGAATGCAATTATTTGCAGGCGATTGAAGGCGGCATCGACTCCTCTCACGTAAGCTTTTTGCATGGCGGCGCATTAAAAACCGATCCGCTGTTCAAGGGCAGCAAGGGCAACGAATACAACGATCACGATCGCATGCCGTTTTTTGAAGTGGCTGATTTTCCCGGCGGCCTGTTGATCGGTGCGCGGCGCAACGTGACCGATAACCCGGAGCGATACTACTGGCGCATCACGCCGTTCATCATGCCCTCGCACAGCATCATTCCGCCGCGCGCCGGGCATCCGCTGGGTGGGCACGTGTGGGTGCCGATCGACGACGAAAACTGCTGGGCGTGGAGCATCAACTATCACCCCAAGCGCGATTTAAGCGAGGCCGAAGTCAACGCGATGAAAGACGGCAAGGGCATTCACGTCAAATACACGCCGGGCACGTTTACTCCGCTGCAAAACAAAACCAACGATTACCTGATGGATCGCGCCGCGCAAAAAGCCGGCGTGCATTACTCCGGCATCGAAGGCATCGCGATGCAGGATGCGTCGTTGCAGGAGTCGATGGGTGCCACGCAGGATCGCACCAAGGAAAATCTGTGCCCCACCGACCGCGGCGTGGTGATGATGCGGCGGCTGTTGCAGCAAACCGCAGAGGCGAATCGCGCGGGCGCAGGGCAGGCGCTGCCCGGCCTTGATCCGAAAGAGCAGCACGTGCGCTCGTGCTCGCTGCTGCTGCCGAAAGAGCAGGCGTTCAAGGATCACGCGCGGCACGGGTTGTTTCCGCCGCTGGGCACCGATCCCATTACCGTATAAAAAATACCTTTAAAAACAAATACTTATTAAATATTGTCGCAATCATAATTAAATGCGGCGATTCGCGCGGCGTCTTACAATAACGTTCGCAACAGGCTGCGCGCAGCGAAGTCGAACGGATGATGCTGATTACTTTGCCGGGCGTACTCTTCAAAATTTTTCCGCTCTTTGAAGCGGCATTAATCAGGAGACCATCATGCTCACGCTGGAACTCGAAGTAGTGGCGGATAGAAACGGGCTTGCCACCGCCACGTTGCGCGACGGCAATAAAATGTTGATGTCCGATTTCGCGGCGGCATCGGCTACGCCCTCTATCGCGGCCAGACACGGCAACGGCTCGTGCAGTCCGAAGCGTGCGTGGGGTCATCCGCCCGCGGGCGCATACCTCCTGCAGGGCCACGCCCGCAATACCGGCGCGCCACGCGCCGAGTATGGCGACGACCTGTTTCTGTTTACGATTTGGTTCGAACACGTCAACGACGAATCCGTGGGCGCGAGGCACAACGGACGGGAGCATTTGCTTGTCTATGGCGGCGATCCCGACGCGGGCGGACTCATGCGGCGCACGCAGGGCGGCATTCGCTTGCCCAATAAAATGATCGCTGAAATTAGCCGGCACCTGGCTGAAACGGCCGGCCAGCAAGCGGGAAACGTGCCGCTGACGATCAAGCTGCGCACGATCAAACAACGCACCTGGTATACACCCTGGCGCGCGCTGGTGACCGCCAAGCCGCTGTCCGAGCGCGAGCCATCCGCCGCGTCGCCCTTTGATGAAGGCAGCTTGATCGATAACTTGCTCGCTGCGTTCAAAGCGCCGTCCGATAATCCCGCGCGGCGCACCAGCAACCAGGAACGCGACAGCAGTTCGTCATCCTCGTCCAGCGATCGCAGCACATCGGAGAGCAGCGACAGTTTTCGCGGCCAAGGCGGAACCTCCGCGGGCGCGGGCGCCAGCGGCGGCTGGAGCGACGGCGGGCGCGTGGCCGCTGGTGTGGCGGTCGGGGCAGCAGGGGTAATGATTGCGGGCGCCGCACTGAGTGCCGCCCCTGAATACACGTCCTATGGCGCTCCCGCCGCCGGAAATTCCGGCGATGACCGCTCAAGCTCCGGCAGTTGGGGCAGCGACAGCGGATCATCATCCAGCAGCGATTACAGCAGCAGTTCCGACAGCGGCGGTAGTTCCGACAGCGGTGGTGGCGGCGGCGGGGACTGACCCGCTAAGCAATATGCCCCATCGACCGCGGCATTGTGATGATGCGGCGGCATGGCTTGTTTCCGGCGTTGGGCACGGACCCGGTTACAGTATAAAAATTCTTAAAGCCGTGATGTCAGGTTACATTTCCGGCAACAGCGCAGCCGCTCAAAAGATACGCTACGCCGCGTAGTAACGCGCCTTCATGCGCTGGCAGTACGCTTCGAGATTCGCGTATTGGGCCGCATGCGCGCGCATCGGCAGATCAATCGGCACCCACAACAAGTTGGCAAGAAATGCATACCCCGTGGCGTCGATGGACGACGGTTCAACGCCGAGAAAAAACGCCTTGTCGCCCAGTATTTCCGCAAGCGCGCTGATATCGCGGCAACCAATCGCGTAAATTTCATCGCGCCCGTGCCGCCCCGTGCCTTGCCCATGCAACTGGCCGCGCAAGCCGCGCCGCGCGAATATGGGAATGATCTGCCGCAGCGGAAATATAAGATGCGCGAAAAACGCCTCGTCCACCTTGGCAAATCCGGCTTCGTCGACCCAGCGCGAATACACCACCGGCCAGTACAGGCTTTCCTCGAACGTGCGTTGTATCAACACGCCGAGCGCACGCGCCGCCGGCGACAAGCGCGCATCCAGTTTATCGCCGTAGGTGGCTTTCAGATAATCGATTATGAACGTCGAGTCAGCGACAACTTTGCCGCCATCGTCAATGTACGGCAACTTGCCCTTGGGCGATTTGAAATGATCGGCGCCGCGCGGGCATTCGTACGGCAGCGCCGCCATGCGCAAATAGGTTTCAACCTTCATGCAAAACGGACTCGCGTTGGGCAGGCCGATCGCCGGGCGATATTGATAAAGTTTTATCATAAGTATTTGTATTTATTGATAAAATAAGCGGAACGGCTATTGCCCGATAATCGCAACAGCACCGCAAGCAGAGATGATACGCGCTGCCACCGGGCGCGTGGCTTGAATCACGCGCGCTTTATTTCTTGCGTGCAACCGGCGTGCGTTTGGCGGTCTTAGCGGTCTTAGCAGTCTTCGCTGTTTTGGCGGGATTCGTTGTTTTAGCGGGCTTTGCCATCGCGCACTGCGTTGCTTCGTCCAGCCATAACCTGAGCGCGTTTTCACGCACGCAAGCGCTGCCGGCGACAAAAATAAATCCCATCATCGGGCGTCCGGTGAAATCCATCACGCGCGCGTGCGGGCGCTTGAGCAACGCCTCGTAACGCTCCGGCGCCACACGCACCATCAGATCATCTTTCACCACGCCGCAGCACATGTGGCCGCGCAGCATGAACGCAATGCCGCCGAACATCTTGCGCTCGCTGAGATCGTTCAGATCCTTCACGTCCGCAAGCTGCTGGCGGATTCGACTGGCAAGACTTTCGCTGAAAGCCATACTGTGCGCCCCCGGCTACATCGGTGGCATTTTTTCGAACTTGGGCAACGCCGCGTCCATGGTGTCCCAAGGTTGCGCGCTTTCGGCGTAGATGTGCATTTGCGGCTTGAAGCCGCTGGGATCATCAAGACTTGCCACGCGTATCGCCATCACTTCCGGCATACCGGAGGTTTTACCCACGACATGCGCGCCGCAATCCGGGCAAAATCCGTCGCTGGCGGTACTGCCGCTGTCGGCTGTGTATTGGCGATACCGTGGTGCGCCTGTCAAACGCAGCGCATCCTTGGGCACCACGATCAGCGGGTTGTATGCGCTACCCGAAGAGCGCTGGCATTGCCTGCAATGGCACAGCGCCGACATCATCGGCTCTGCATTGCATTCGTATCGAATCGCGCCGCAGATGCAGCCGCCCTTGAGTGGAAGTTTCATATGGGTTCTCCGGTTTAGGTCGTCAAAACTTTAGGCAACCGGCCAAGACAGCCGTTCCAACCCTGCTCGTGGTGATCGCGCGCACCGGTATCGGCAAAGCCTTCATGCACCAACACGAGTTCGGTCTCGTTGCCGCGCGCGATGAATTCCACCGTCACCAGCGATTCGCGCTCGGGCGTGCTCTCCCACGCCCAGGTGAACACGAGCTTGCGCGACGGCGTGAACTCGCGATAGACGCCGCCCACCCGGTGCATTTCACCGTCGGGCGCACGCATTACGATGCGGTAGCGCCCGCCGACGCGCGCGTCAACAGCGACCTCGGATGTTTGAAAATCATCGCTGGGCGCGAACCAGCGCGTCAGGGCTTGCGAGTTGATCCACGCGTTGAAGACTTTTTCCGGCGTGGCGGCGTAGGTGCGCGTAATGCGGAGCGCGGGGGTTGCGGTGGTGTCCATGTTCGATTCTCCGTTGTGGATTGCTGTTGCAGATAGTCTCCAAGCGCATCAAGCCGCTGGTCCCAAAATTGCCGATAGGCCGCAAGCCAGTCGACGGCGGTTTTCATCGGCGCAGCCTCAAGGCTGCAAACCGTCTCGCGGCCACGCTTGTCGCGCAGCACCAGACCGGCGTCTGCAAGCACGCTGAGATGTTTGGATACCGCGGGCAATGACATGTCAAACGGCACGGCGAGCGCGCTCACCGTGAGATCGCCCGTCGCAAGCCGGGCCACTATCGCGCGCCGCGTGGGGTCGGCCAGCGCGGCAAACGTGTGATCGAGAGAAGATTGCATCTGGCGCCACTCATAAGTTAACCATTTGGTTTAGTATCTGCAAACACAAACCGCATGTCAAGCGAGCAGCAGGCGAGCTTTCGCCGCATGCATTTCCAAAAATTGTGCTATCATTTGATGGCACAATATTGAGAAAATCATGGAATCGTTTGCTATTCGCGATTTGCGGGAACACACCGGCGAGCTGGTTCGCAATGCCGAGCAAGGCCGCTATTCGGTTGTGTCCAAACATGGCAAGCCCCTGTTCGTCGCCATGCCCTTTGACGACACGCTGCTGAAGGCGGGCGTCAACGTGGCGCTCGCTGACAAACTGGTGCAATCCGGCGAATTGTCGGTGGCCGCAGGCGCCAAGCTCGCCACAATGACCTACGCCGGCTACCTGCGGCATCTCGGCACGCTGGGGTATAGCCTGCTGGATGACGCCGCGAACCTCGACGCTGAACTCACCTTGCTGCAAAAGCAACTGCCACCGGCCCCGTGACGCAGGGCATTATCGTGGCCGATGCGGGGCCGTTGATTGCGCTGGCGGTAGGCGCTGTGTTGCCGCAGTCCGTTGCCATGCTGGGCAGCCTGCTCGTGCCGCAATCCGTACTCGACGAATGCGTCGCGGACCTCACCGCCGCGGGCGCCGTAACAATAAACGTGCTTGCGCAATCCGCGGCGCTGACTATCATCGCGCACGGCGACATTGCACCGCTGGATGAAGCGTTTGCGCAGGGCCTGGGTTCCGGCGAAGCCGCCGTGCTGTCGTACGCCAACACGCACGGTCACACCGCGTTAATTGACGAGCGCCGCGCGCGGCGCATTGCCGCGAAAATGCAGGTGCCGGTGATCGGCACGGGCGCTGTTGTAACGGCGCTCAAAATGCAGGGGCGCATCACCAGCGTGCTGCCGGTGTTAGCAGCCTGGAAATCCCACGGCTACTTTCTGTCTGAAGCGCTCGCCGCGGAAATTTTACGGCGCGCGAAAGAAACTCCCGCGCGGGCTACGTGACTTATTTGTGCAATGGTTTCCGTTATATCTTGGCCGACCGCATTACATGCACCACCCACAGGCAATAGGGGCGACGCGATCCCATTGCACGCACTCACGCGATTGACTGTTCGACCGTTGCGGGATAGATTGCCGTTTGGTGAAAAATGGCCTTTAAAATTCTATCCCCCTTTGGAATGCCGGATTGGAATCTATGTCAATCGAAACAGATGCCCAGTTGTTTCAGAAAGTCCGTATTCATCTCGGTGCGCTCACTTGGCCTAATGGCGCAGACCTTGACCCGTTATGGGCACACGAGGAAATCAGTAAAAATAAAACGTGGTCGGTCCCCGATTAAACACACTTCAAATGTCCAAACTCCGCCTCGCCCTCTCCTGCTGGAACTACGACCGTATGCGCGCGCTCGCCGATGGCCGCGTGCAGCCGCACGGCATTGAACTGAATTTCCTCGATCACATCGTCGAGGAAACGTTTTTTCGCATGCTGCGCTATCAGGAGTTTGATGTCGCGGAGTTGTCGCTGTCGTCGTACACTGTATCGCTGTTTCGCGATCCGCAGCCGTTTATCGCGATTCCGGTTTTTCCGTCGCGCATGTTCCGCCATTCCTGCACATTCGTATCTGCGGCGAGCAATATCCGCGAGCCGAAAGATTTGATCGGCAAAAAAGTCGCCTCGCCCGAATACCAGATGACCGCGCCGGTGTGGAGCCGCGGCATCATGCAGGACGAGTACGGCGTCAAAATCAGCGACTGCGAATACTGGACCGGCGGGCAGGAGACGCCGGGCCGCGACGAAAAACTCAAACTCGATCTGCCGCCGCGCATCAAACTGAACCCGATTCCCGCCGGCAAAACGCTGTCGCAGATGTTGGCCACGGGCGAGATCGATGCGTTGCACAGCCCGCGCATGCCCTCCACGCTGCACTCGCAGCCCAGCAAGGTAAAGCGCTTGTTCGAGGATTACGTCGATGTCGAGCGCGCTTACTACAAAAAAACGAAACTCTTTCCGATCATGCACACCATTGCCATTCGCCGCGAGGTGTATGAAAAAAACCGCTGGATCGCGATGGAGTTGTATAAAGCGTTCGCCGAAGCGCAACGCATCTGCTACGAAGAGATGTTCGAGACTGCCGCGCTGCGCAATATGCTGCCGTGGATGATCGCCGAGGTCGAATGGCTGAAAAAGCACATGGGCGACGACTGGTGGCCTTATGGTTATGAAGCGAACAAGGCCACGCTGGAAACCTTTTTGCGTTATCACCACGAACAGGGTTTGTCGAAGCGGCGCCTCCAGCCGCATGAACTGTTCGCGCCGGAAACGCTGGAGGCTTTCAAGATTTAGGGCAGAATGGGGGGCATGCACAATCACGCCCCTCCAGGAGAGCGCCATGATCCGCCCGCATCTGCGTTATCTGCTTTTGTCATTGCCCGCGCTGCTGGCGCTGCACACGGGACATGCCGCGGCACAGGCAGCGGCATGGAAGCCCGCCAGACCTATTGAATTTGTCGTGCCCGCGCTGGCGGGCGGCACGCTCGACCGGCCCGCGCGGCTGCTGCAAAAAATCTGGCAGGACGAAAAGTTGGTCACCGTGCCGGTGGTGATTGTGAACCGCGGCGGCGGCGGCCAATCGGTGGGCTACACCTATGTGCATCAGGCCACGGCCGATCCGCACCGGCTGTTGCTGGTGTCGGGGCCGCTGGTGTCCAATCACATCACCGGGCGCAGCAAGCTGAACTACACCGACTTTTCGCTGCTGGCGCAGCTTTACAATGAATACAACGTGCTGTCGGTTCGCGCCGACTCGCCATGGAAAACCACTCATGATCTCGTCGCGCGTCTGAAGGCCGCGCCCGACAGCCTGTCGGTGGCGATCGGCACCACGCTCGGCAACAGCAGCCATATCGCGGTGGCGCTGCCGTTCAAGCGCGCGGGCATCGACATCCGGCGGCTGCGCACCGTGGTGTTTCCCTCCGCCGGTGAATCCGTTTCCAATCTGCTGGGCGGGCATCTCGACTACACGACCGGCGGACTGTCCGTCGCCTCGCAGCACTGGAAAGCGGGGAGGCTGCGCTTTCTGGCGGTGAGCGCGCCCAAGCGGCTCGACGGCGAATACAACTCGATTCCCACCTGGAAGGAGCAAGGCATCGATGCCGTGGTCTCCAACTCGCGCTTCATGATGGGACCGCCGGGCCTAACATTGGCGCAGGTGGCGTACTGGGACGACATCCTGCGCAAAACCGTCGCCTCGCCCGAATGGAAAAAAACCGTCGCGCAGGAGCAGTGGGTGGACGAGTACATCAGTAGCGCCGAGGCGAGCAAATACCTGAAGCGGGAATACGCGGAGACGCGCGAAATTCTTTCCGATCTCGGCATGGCGAAGTAAGCCCTCGCCGCGATTGACGCTGCACGAGCGCATCACACAAAATAGACAACTGACCTTGCGCTGCTTCCGATGATGAAAAAATCGTTTCCGATTGTGTGTGCGCTAGTCGCGTACCTCGTTGCGGCGACCGCCGCGGCGCAGCCCGCTTCGACTGAGCCCGTCCTGAGCTTGTCGAAGGGATCAGGACAGGCCTACCCCAACCGCGCGATCCGCATGATCGTCCCGCAAGCACCCGGCAGCGCTTCGGATAACGTGGCGCGTATGATGGCCGCCGAACTGACCGCGCGCCTCGGCCAGCAGGTGGTGGTCGATAACCGTCCCGGCGGCGCGCTGACCATCGGCATCGACATGGTGGTTAAGGCCACGCCCGACGGCTACACGCTGGGTTATGCGCCCATCGGCGCTCTGGTGATCGGCCCGAATATGTTTCGCAAGCCGCCGTACGATGTGAACAAGGACATTGCCGCCGTAGCGCTGGGCGCCTACAACCAGATGTTGCTGGCGGGCTCGCCCAGGCATCCGTTCAAGAGCGTGCAGGAAGTGATCGAGTTCGCCAAACAAAATCCCGGCAAGCTGTCGAATGCCTCGTCGGGCAATGGCTCCCCGGGCCACGTAGGATTTGAATTGTTCCGTTCGATGGCCGGTTTGAACGTGGTGCATGTGCCGTACAAAGGGGGTGCGGCGGCGATCACCGACTTAATCGCGGGACAAGTGCATCTGATGATGGAAAGTCTCAATTCGATTACGCCGCACGCCAAGGCCGGTCGCGTGCGCGCGCTCGGCGTCACCGGCCTCAAGCGCTCGGCGGCGGTGCCTGAGGTGCCAACGATCGCCGAATCCGGCGTGCCGGGTTATGAAGCAACCACCTGGAACGGTATCATCGCGCCCGCCGGCACGCCGCGCGCCATTATTGCGCGGCTCAACAGCGAGATCAACAAAGCGCTGACATCGGCGTCGCTCAAGGAAAAACTGGCCCTGATCGGCGCCGATCCCGCGCCCGACACGCCGGAAAAATTCGCCGCGCTGATACGCAGCGAAAACATCAAGTGGGCCGAAGTGATTAAACGTTCGGGCGCGAAGATCGACTAAGCCCTTTTTCTTAACGGTTCGGCTGTTAGTTGGTTAAGCCGCCACTTTCTCCCGCGCCGCCGCAGCCGGCAACCTCACCAGGTGTGCGATCATCGCGCTGGCATTGCGATGCAGAATTTGCTCGCGCGCTTCTTCGCTGATGTTCGCGTCGGCCAGCGCCTTGCTGGTCCACTCGCAGCCGAATTCGCTGCCGTCGGTGCCGCACACGATGCGCTCCGCGCCATACAGCCGCACGCCGGCCTCGATCGCGCCCGGCCCGAACGAGTTGCAATCCACAAACACTTTTGAGCGGCGAAAACGCGCCGACGGCAGTTCTTCCTTGGGCGTGTCGAGCAGGCAGCGGTGATCCATGCGCTCGACCTCGTACGGAATATTGCCGCCGAGGTTATGCACATGAATCATCGCGTCGGGGTACGGCGCGAGAAAATCCGTCAGGCACAGCGTCACCATCACCGACGACAAACTGGTCTGCATGTCGAGCGTGCCGTTGCGGCGACGCGCGTTATCGGTGTCGCCGCCGAACTTGGGAAACGCATCGCCCGGCCGCGGACCATGGTGAATAAAAACAATGGCGCGCTTGCGGTTGGCGACTTCGAGCAGCGGGCGCATTGCCTCGGCGTCCTTGCGGGTGAGAAACGCATTGCCCGGCACCTGCGTGCCGATCATGCCGGGTAACTGCATCGCGCGCTCAAGCTCCGCGGCGGCGACTGAAATATCCGCCAACGGCAGCGCGGCATACGCGGCAAAGCGGCCCTTGTGCTCGACGCACAACGCGGAAAACCGATCATTCACCATCCGGCACAGCGGCAGCGACACTTCGACCGGCTGCGATTCGATCCAGCACGACCCGCCCACCAGCGATAACACACTGGTGGTCACGCCCTGGCGATCCATCCGATCGAGATGAAAACTCACATCATCAAACGCCTTGGCCAGCGGCTCTTCGCCTATCCGCGTCTTCAGCACTTCGGCGCCGTCGGCGTTGCGCAAGATGCGCGGCTCCCGGGTGCGGGCGCGAAGCGCCTCTGCCAGTTCAGCGGGTCTCCAATGGGCATGCATGTCTATCATGGCAATCTCCTTGATGGGTCGTTGGATGAGCGAAGAAAACGTTACGTAACGAAATTTATGCCAACCGCGCCGGTGCGGCAAGCGCATTTACTTTTTCGCCCGCCGCACGGCGCCACAAGTGGAGCATGGGGGAAATGCTACACTTTCGCGTCATGGCGCCGTTGTCATCACTTCTCACGCGTGCGCCGCACCACTTTCAACGAGGGTTTCGCCATGCCATACCGTGCCGTCTTGATGTCAATGCGCGTCGTCTGCGCCGCAAGCCTGGCGTTCGCGGCGGGCGGCGTTGCACACGGCCAAGCCTATCCCGCCAAAGCCATCCGCATGGTGCTGCCGTTTCCACCCGGCGGCCCCACCGATTTGTTGGGCCGGCAGCTCGCGCAAAAACTTTCCGAGCAAGTGGGCCAGCCGGTGGTGGCGGAAAATCGTCCCGGCGCGGGCGGCAATCTCGGCACGGAGATTGCGGCCAAGGCGCCCGCCGACGGTTACACGCTGGCGCTCACATCCAATATTCTTGCCATCAGCCCGCATCTGTATCGCAAGCTGCCGTATGACTCGGTGAAGGATTTCGCGGCGGTGTCGCAGGTGGCGCAAGTGCCCAATGTGCTGATTTGCCATCCGTCGATACCGGCGAAAAATCTCAACGAACTCGTCGCCACCGCACGCCGCACGCCGGGCAAACTCACCTTCGGTTCCGGCGGCCTGGGCACCGGCCAGCATCTGGCCGGTGAAATGTTTCGTGCCGCCAGTAAGCTCGACATGGTGCATGTGCCGTACAAAGGGTCGGGGCTGGCGATGCTGGGCATGATGGGCGGCCACATCGACTGGATGGTAATCGGCGCGCCGCCGGCGGTGCCGCAAATCCAGGGCGGCAAGGTGCGCGCGCTGGCGGCATTGTCGCCCGAGCGCATCGCGCTGTTGCCAAATGTGCCGACCGCGAATGAGACCGGCTTTCCCGGCTACGTCGTCACCAGTTGGTACGGCGTGCTCGCGCCGGCCAACACGCCGCGCGACGTGATCACGCGGCTGAACGCGGAAATCGCCAAGGCCGTCACCGCGCCCGATGCGCGCGAACGCCTCGTCGGCGGCGGCTTCGAGCCGAAAACCACCACGCCGGAACAATTCAGCGATTTCATCAAAAGCGAAATCGCGCGCTACGGCAAGGTTATCCGCGAGGCGAAGCTGGAAATGCAGCCGTAGACGGTTCGGTCATTCGATCAATATCGCCGGGCTGCGTCCCGACGTCTTCGAAGAGCCAAACCCCGGCAGCACCATCGACAGCGCGCCGATGCTGCTGCCGCCGCACAGGAACACCACGTCTTCGGGCGTATCCAGCGCGTAGTGCATCGTCTGTTCATCTTCGGGCGTCACTTCGCCGTCGATGCGTCCGGCGCGCTTGAGATCGGCATTGTTACGCGCGGTGTGTTCCACCACGAAGTCCTGCATGCGCCGCAGGCTCCAACCACTGGCGCGCAGAATTTCCGCGTGCTCGCCGCCCAGCACGATGGCGCCCGGCGTCCGGCCGAGTATCGCGATGGAACCCAGAAACGACATCGCGTCACCGATCGAACGCAGCAATTGCTCGTGATTGCCGTAGTTCCAGATTTGCATCAGGGTGCTCGCCGCCACCAGCGTCACGGTGCTGTCGTCGGGTTTGAAGCCGCGCGCCACATGCCACGGCTGCCACGGGTGGTTCTCTTCGTTCTCGGCGATGCAGCAGGTGTATTTGCCCGGCGTGCCCATGGTGGAGCGATCCGCCACGCCGGGACGGTAGCGCAGACAGTTGAGCAGTATCAGCCGCAGCGCGCGGCCGATGGTGGCGTTCGCGCGTTCGCCGGGGCCGAAGAGATTGTTGCCCGCGTTGATGCCGAGCTTTCCGGCAATGGGACCGTTAACGACTATCACGATGGTCGGCCCCGACAACGCCGAGGCCACGTGATGTAAACCGAAGGCCTCGGAGGCGAGCGCCTTCACCGCCGCGACGACCACCGGCATGTATTCCGACTTGCAACCGGCCATCACCGCGTTGATCGCCACCTTTTCCGCCGTCAGCGCGACCTTGCGCGAAGGCATGCCGGAGATGATCGTGTCGGGTTTCAGCCACGCGGCGTCGAGCATTTGCGCCACCAGCAGACGCGAGGCCGGCACTACCGGCAGCCCATCCGTCCAGCCGCGCGCGTAGCAAAACTCGATCTGCTCCGAGGCGTTGATCGGGGTGCAGACTTCGCCGTCGGCTTCTATCGGAGTTGGATTGTCATTCATGTTTTCGGCTGCCCTTCCAGCAACAACCCGGTCACACCGGCCACCAGCCCATCGGCACGTCGCGCGATGTCGTCGTCGTTCAGGCTGCCCATGGGATGCGGCATCATCACAAACCTGAATTCCGGCACGCCCCACAGCTCGGCCATTTCTTTGGCCGTGTTATCGAATGCATCGGTAATCACCGGCACCGTGGGGATGCCGGCTTTTTCGAGGAGGATGGCGTCGAGCACACTGCCCGACGAGCACGCCCCTCAATCGCCGACACCGGCGATGACAAAATCCACGCGGCCTTTGAGGTCGGCGAGTTGCGCATCCTGCAACGGGGCGCGCTGGTGTTTGTGCAGCAACACCTCGACCTTGATGCCGTGCGCGGCGGACAGGCGCTCGGCGAGCGCGTGCAGCACCTTGTCGGCGTTCTTGCGGGTGTTGTCGATGATGCCCACGCGCAATCCTTGTGTGCTGCGCGGGCGCGGCGCGTAGGCTATGCGTTCGCGCTCGGTGGCGATGGTCGGATCGAGTATGTCCAGCATCATGAGGTGATCTCCTTCAGTGTACTCACCGGCGTGCCATCGCGGCGCGTGATCGCGCGCGTGACACTCAGGTTATAACCCGATGTCGGG
>CAMDDY010000028.1 GCA_945893125.1 Bordetella parapertussis | reverse complement strand
GCTCAGCCCCTTGGCCGAAATCGAGCCTTCCTTCTCCAGCAGCGGGTAAATCCCGCCTGCGCTGATAATGGACAACAATTGATCGGGCAACGGCTTGGCGATAAGTTCGGTTCCCTGGGTGACGTTACGCACGCGCGCGCCGATCACGTCCACTTCGGCGATGTCGCCCTCGTCAAACGCCTCATCGATGCCGGGACATTCAATCGCCGGAAACGCAAAATTCACCGCGTTGCGAAAAAACAGGCCGTTGATATACGGCGCCACCAGGCACGCGAGCCCGAGGTTACGCAGCGAACGCGCCGCCGGCCGGCTGGAACCCATGCCGAAGTTTTTGCCGCCAATGAGTATGTCGCCCTTTTGCACCTCACCCGCCCAGCCCGGACGATTGGCACTGAACACGTAAGTCACCTGCTCTTCGGGCGTAAGATAAAACGCGCGGTTGGGCAGTATCAGATCGGTGTTGATGTTGTCGCCGACTTTCCAGACTCTGGCTTTGAATTTCATTTGAAAACCCTATTTAACATGGATGTACAGGATAAACAGGATGAACCCCGGTTTTTATCCTGTACATCCTGTTCATCCATGTTGAATGCTTTTGTCTTAGTTCAAGAATTCCCGCGGATCGCTAATCGTCCCTGCAATCGCCGATGCCGCCACCGTCGCGGGTGACGCCATGAACACGCGCGAACTGGGCTCGCCCATGCGGCCCTTGAAGTTGCGCGTGCTCGACGTAATGCAGGTTTCTTCCGCCGCCAGCACGCCCATGTGGCCACCGCCGCAGGCGCCGCAGGTGGGTGGCGCGATGGTGGCGCCCGCTTCCACCAGCGTGGCGATGGCGCCGCTCTTTAACGCATCGCGGTACACCGTCTGTGACGCAGGCACCACGATCAGGCGCACACCTGGCGCCACGCGCCTGCCGCGCAGCACTGCCGCGGCGAGTTCGAGATCGTCTTGCGTGCCGTTGGCGCACGAGCCGATATACGCCTGATCGATGCGCGTGCCTTTGAGCGCGCCGACCGGCTGCGAGTTGTTGACCACACTGTCGGGCAGCGCCACCAGCGGCGTGAGTTCCGACAGATTCACTTTGCGCACCGCTTTGTATTTGGCGTCGGCATCGGGTTTCACCGCCTCGAACGGGCGCTGCGTGCGCGCCCGCACCCACTGCACCAGTGTGTCGTCGCATTCAAAGGTGGCGAACTCGGCCGACAACTCGGCGGACATGGTGGTGATAGTCTTGCGCGCGTTGATGGAGAGCCCCGCGATGCCGCTGCCGCCATATTCGACATTTTGCGTGGCGTGATCGCCATGCACACCGGCGATTTGCAGAAACGCATCTTTCGCCGTTACCGCCTTGGACAACGTGCCTTCGAGTTCATAACGCGTGGTTTCACCACAGCGAAACCAGGTCTCGCCCTTCACCGCCGCGTAAATAATATCCGGCCCGCCGACGCCGCGCGCCAAACAATTAAACACGCCGCCGCTGCACGTGTGCGAGTCACTGCACACCAGTGTCGAACCGGGCACCGCGTAGCCGTAATCCGCCACCAGTTGGTGACTGATGCCCTGCTCGCGGCCCACGTCATGCACACGCTGAATACCAAAACGTTTGGCAAATTCGCGCCCGGTGCGATGCGCGCCGGCGGCAATCTGGTTGGGCGCGGGCACACGATGATCGAACACCACCACGATGCGCTCCGGATCACACACGCGCTGAATCTCGCGCCAGTTGCTCGGCACAAAATTATTATCGAACAGGATGATGGTATCCAGATGCACCGTCACCACGTCGCCCGGCGCAACGGTTTTGCGCCCGCTTTTCGCGGCGAGTATTTTTTCGGCGATGGTCATGCCCATGATGGCTTAACCCCCGACAAACTGGCGTTCAATCTCGTCCAGCGCTTCCATGCCCATCAACGCATTCAACTCTTCAAACCCCGCGCACAAATCCGGGCGATTCACCACCAGGTTTTTTTCCATCACTTCGGATTTGTAGACATCCAGCGCGTTCATCATGCCCTTTAACGCGGCGGTGGAGAGCATGCGCGGATAACTCACCACTTTCACGCCCACCGCTTCGAGTTCTTTCGGCGTCATCAGCGGCGTGGTATTGCGTGAACGCAATCCGAGACCCATGTTGACGATCAGCGGCTTAGGCACGTTTTTCGCCACCTTGGCGATGTCTTCCTTCGACATCAGCGCATCGGCGTACATGCAGTCGGCGCCGGCTTCGGCATACTTGTTCAGGCGGTCAATCGCTTCGTTCACGCCCAACGGACCGGCGGCATCGGTACGCGAGACAATCACGAAATCGTGATCGCGCCGCGCATCGACCGCGGCCTTGACCTTCTGCACCATTTCATCGGCGGGGATGCACGATTTGCCGCGCATGTGGCCGCAGCGCTTGGGCCACACCTGGTCTTCAAACATCAAGGCCGCCATGCCGGCTTTTTCGAACGCGCGCACCACGAAATGCACGTTCATCGCGTTGCCGTAGCCGGTGTCGGCATCGGCGCGCAGCAGCAGCTTGTCGCAGCAGTCCGCCAAACGCCGCGCATTGTCGAGATTGACTTCAAAGGTCATCACGCCGCGGTCGGCCCAGCCGAGACGGCTTTCCGAAACACCCGCGCCCGAAATCGCGCCCATCTTGAAACCCGCCGCTTCGACCAGCCGCGTGCTGTAGCCGTCGAACACGCCGGGGGTGACGAGAATGCCGGGTTGTTTGAGCAGTTCCCGAAACTGTTTGCCTTTGCTTTCCATGATGAACTCCTGAGTTGACGTGGCGTGATTTTACCAACAGGTGATGCGTCTGACGCCGGGGCGCAGAACATATGGACTGAAATTTCTCGGTGTACAAGAACGCCTGCGGCATTGACAGATGAAGCCGCCGCGCCAAGATTCACAATCCCGCACTTTCTACTGCGGCTTGATCCCCGCCACCTTCGCCACTTCAAGCCATCGCGTCACATCGGCGCGCATGCGCGCGGCGAGTTCTTCCGGCGGCTCGCCCACGGGTTCGCCGCCAATGTCGAGCCGGCGCTGGCGCACATCGGGTAGTTGCAAAACCGCCGCCACGTCATCACGGATACGCTGCGCCAGTTCCTTCGTCATGCCGCGCGGCCCGAACAGCGCAAACCAGGTATCGGCCGCCTCGAAGCCGGGCGCCACCTTGGTGATCAGCGGCGCGTCGGGAAATGCGAGCGAGGCCGAGGAAACGCCAAGCAGGCGCACGCGATTGGCGCGCACGCCCGCCTGCACCGAACTCACCGCGCCGATGGCAAGATGCACATGCCCGCCCATCACATCGATCATCATTGGCCCCGCGCCTTTGTAATTCAGGGTTTCGAGTTTCACTTTCGCCAGCATGTTGAACAAGTGGCTGGTCAGCGGCGTGCCCGCATTGGCCATGTTGATCTGTCCGGGCCGCGCACGAGCGAACTGGATAAGCCCGGCGGTATCCTTCACCGGCAACGACGGGTGCCCGACGATGGCCTGCGGCGAGCGCGTGATACGCGTGATCGGCGTGATGTCGGTAAGCACATCGTAGGGCAGCTTCGCCCACATCGCGGGCGCCTGCGGCAATTGCGTGGAGTTGATTAGCAGGGTGTGGCCGTCGGGCGGGCTCTTGGCGACGAGTTCGGTGCCGAGGATGGTGGCAGCACCAGGGCGCGGGTCGATTATCACCTGTTGCTTCCAGCGCTCGGTCAGCGCGGGCGCAATGACGCGGCCGTTGGCGTCGCTGCTGCCGCCCACCGCGAACGGCACGACGATGCGCACCATTTTGGCGGGAAAAGGTTGCAAAGGCTGCGCATTTCCCGCCAGCGGCCACGCCAGCAACGCCGCTCCGAGCACCACGGTTGAAAACGCAGAACGCATCGCTGGTCTCCCGCTGGTAATTTCAAACCCCTTTTTGACCAAGCCCCAATGTATCCCTGCCCCGGCGGGCGGTCAATCGCCGCGCATTCGGCTGCGGTATGAACGCCGTTGGCGACAACGCTACACACCACCGAAAATTTCGCAGTGTGCAAGAATGGCGGCAGAAATCATCCGGGAGGAGATCGAATGCAGTCCAGGAAAGCAACATTAGCCGCGGCATCCTTATTACTGACGTCGCTTGCGCCCGCGCACGCGCCGGCGCAAACCGCCGCCTACCCCGTCAAACCCGTGCGCGTGATCTGCCCGTTTCCCGCAGGCGGCGGTCTCGACATCATCCTGCGCGCAATGACGCAGAAAATGAGTGAGAACATGAAAGCCGGTTTTGTAATCGAAATACGCGCGGGCGCCAACGGCATGATCGGCACGGAGATTGGCGCGAAGGCCGCACCCGACGGCTATACGCTGCTCTCCGGCACCACCGGCACCGTCACCATCAATCCGAGCACGCAGCCGAAGATGCCGTTTGATGTGCTGCGCGATATCGCGCCGATTACCAATATGGGCGAAGCGCCGTTCCTGCTGGTGTCGCATCCGTCGCTCGCCGCGCGCAATGCGCGCGAGCTGATCGCGCTCGCCAAAAGCCGCCCGAATGATCTTAGAGTGCCTAACATAATGAAACCCGTGCGGCGTAGGCGGCATCAATCACGTGGGTGCGCTGCTGTTCTCGCAAAGCGCCGGCATCCAGACGACACACGTGGCGTTCAAGGGCAGCCAGCCGATGCTGGTGGACATCATGGGCGGGCATGTGATGATGGCGTTTGATTCGCTGCAAGCCACGCTGCCGCATGTGCGCTCCGGTCGTTTGCGCGCGCTCGCCATCGGTGCCGAAAAGCGCACCACACTCGCGCCGGAAATCCCGACCATGGGTGAATCGGGCGGGCCGGTGGGGTATTTGCTGAGTTCGTGGTACGGTTTTTTAGCGCCCGCCAACGTGCCCGCCGACATCATCGCGCGACTCAACACCGAAGCCGTCAAGGCATTGACCAGCCCGGAGTTGCACGAACGCTACGCCACCATCGGCGTCACGCCGATTGCCGACACGCCCGAACAATACGCCGCAACGATACGCAATGACATCGCGCGCTGGGCAAAAGTGGTGCGCGCGGCGAATTTACGTATTGAGTAAATAGTGTTTAAAAACATATACTTACATACCATCGTCTTGGCGGCATTGTTTCCTGCCGCTACATTGGCGCAAAACTACCCCTCGCGCCCCATCCGCCTGCTCGTGCCGACTACACCGGGCGGCAGCGTAGATGCTTTGGCGCGCGCCATCGGCACCAAGCTCGCCGAAAAATTCGGCCAGCAAGTGGTGATCGACAACCGTTCCGGCGCGGGCGGCGTGATCGCGGGCGAGCTCACCGCGAAAGCGCCTGCGGATGGCTACACGCTGATGCTCGGCACCGTGGCAGCGCTCGCCGCCAACGTGAGTCTGAAAAAATCACTGCCCTACAATCCGCTGCGCGACTTTGCGCCGGTGACACTCGCCGCCACGCAAAATCTGATCCTGATTGTGACACCCGCGCTGCCCGCGAAAAGTGTGAAAGACATCATCGCGCTCGCCAAGTCGAAGCCGGGTCAAATCACCTTCGCCTCCGCCGGCAGCGGCGCGGGCGGCCATCTGTCGGGCGAGTTGTTCAAGCTGCTCGCCGGTATCGACCTCTTGCACATCCCCTACAAAGGCATGGCGCCCGCGCTGGTCGATATCATCAGTGGGCAAGTGGCGATGAGTTTTCCGAGCATCGCTACCGCACTGCCGCAAATAAAATCGGCCAAGGTGCGCGCACTGGCGGTCACCGGCGCGCGCCGTTCGCAGGCTGCGGCCGACGTGCTCACCATGCAGGAAGCCGGCGTGCCCGGCTACGAATCCGCGACGTGGTACGGCGCCGTCGCGCCCGCCGCCACGCCACTCGTCATTATCACCAAGTTAAATGCAGAAATCGTCGCGATATTAAAACAGCCCGAATTACGCGACCGCCTCGCCGCCGACGGCTCGGAGCCGCTGGGCACCACGCCAGAAGCATTCGGGCGCCATCTCAAATCAGAAATAGATAAGTGGGCCAAGGTGGTGAAAGCCGCAGGCATCGCTACGGATTAAGACGCGGGATGACCATCAGCACCTATCAACTCAAATCGCGTTTTCAAGCGCTGTTGCGCCCCACTGCGGGCGCGTTGCATCGCGCGGGCATCAGCGCCAATCAAATCACCGTTGGCGCATGCCTGATATCAGTGGCGCTGGGTACGCTGGTGCTGCACCACGCAGAACACACCACCTTGTTTTTACTGATTGCACTCTGGTGTCCGCTGCGTATGGCCGCCAATGCACTGGATGGCATGCTGGCGCGCGAGTTTGGTCAGGCGTCACGGCTGGGTGCGATATTGAATGAAGCGGGCGATGTAATTTCCGATATCGCGCTGTATCTGCCGTTTGCGTTTATTGCCGGCTCGCTGTCGTGGCTGGTGGTGGTCATTGTGTTCCTCGCGGTGTTCAGTGAATTCGTGGGCTTGCTCGGCACGGCACTGAGTCAGGAACGCGCCAACCACGGCCCCCTGGGCAAAAGCGACCGGGCGTTGGCGTTCGGCGTGATCGCGCTGCTGGCGGGCAGCGGCGTTTCGCTGGTAGCGGTGATCAATCCGCTGTGGCTGGGCATCGCGTTCCTCCTGCTGTTAACGATTTACAATCGCGGTCGCCGCGTATTCGCTGCGGCAAACCCCGGAAGATCACATTGATGCGCACTGCCGAAGAACTTGTTTTTACCACGCACGATAACGTCGAGTTGTTCTACCGCCATTGGCCGGCACGGAGCAGCATTGAAAAAAGGGCCATCGTGATATTCCATCGCGGCCATGAACACTCGGGCCGCTTGCAGCATGTGGTGGATGAACTTCATCTCGACGAGCACGCGATGTTTGCGTGGGACGCACGCGGGCATGGCCGCTCACCCGGCGCGCGCGGTGACAGCCCGAGCTTCGCGGCATCCGTGAAAGATGTCGATAGCTTTGTGCGTCACATTTCCCTTGCGTACGATATCCCGATGGAAAACATTTCCATCATCGGCCAGAGTGTCGGCGCGGTGCTGGTGGCGGCGTGGGCGCACGACTACGCGCCGCGGGTGCGTTGCCTGGTGTTGACCGCCCCCGCATTCAAGGTGAAGTTGTATGTGCCGTTCGCGCGCGCCGGGCTCAACCTGCTCTACAAGCTGCGCGGCAACTTTTTTATCACCTCATACATCAAAGCCAGGTTCCTCACGCAGGATCCGGCGCGTATTCAATCCTACGACACCGACCCGCTGATCACGCGCCATATTTCCGTGCGCATCCTGCTCGGCCTTTACGATGCGGCGGACCGCGTGGTTCCCGACGCGCAGGCAATCACGCTGCCGGTGCAGGTGTTGATCTCCGGCGACGATTGGGTGGTGCAACAAGGCCCGCAACGGCAATTTTTTAACAATCTGGGTTCCGTTACCAAAGAGTTGGTCGAACTGCCGGGCTTTCTGCACGACACGCTGGGCGAAAAAGACCGGCATCTGGCGTTCGACAAAATCCGCGCGTTTATCGCCCGTGCCCATGCAACGCCCGCAGAACCGCCCGCGCTGCTGGATGCGGATCAGAACGGCTATACCCGGGACGAAGCGCTGCGCAACAGCCGGCCCCTGCCCGCGCTATCGGCGAAAAACATCCAATACGCCTTCACGCGCCTGTCGATGCGCACCCTCGGACGCAGCGCGGATGGTATCCGCCTGGGATTGGCCACGGGTTTCGATTCGGGCGCCACGCTGGATTACGTTTACCGCAATGAAGCGCGCGGCACGCCGCCGCTGGGCCGCTTGATCGATCGCAATTATCTCGACGCCATCGGCTGGCGCGGCATACGCGTGCGCAAAATGCATTTGCAACAGGCGATCGCCTTTGCCGCGAGCCGGCTGCGTGAGGCGGGACATCCTGTGCATCTGTTCGACATTGCCGCCGGTCATGGCCGCTATGTCGTCGATGCGGTCGCGCGTCTTGCCGTGAAGCCCGAAACGATTACCTTGCGCGATTATCGCGATGACAATGTACGCGCCGGCACGGCCCTGCTCGAACAGGCGGGACTCTGCGCCATCGCAACATTTTCCAACGGCGACGCCTTTGACGACAACGCGCTTGCCGCCGTGACCCCCGCGCCGACCATCGCTATCGCTTCCGGCATCTACGAATTAATTCCTGAAAACGCAAAAGTGCTGACCTCGCTGCGCGGCCTCGCGCGCGGCATGGAAAAGGGCAGTTACCTGATTTACACCGGGCAACCCTGGCATCCGCAACTCGAATTCATTGCGCGCACGCTGACCAGCCATCGTGACGGCAAAGCCTGGGTGATGCGACGGCGCACGCAGCAGGAGCTCGATCAACTGGTGCGGCACGGCGGGTTTGCCAAGGTTGAACAATGGATCGACGACTGGGGCATATTCACGGTGAGCGTGGCGGTGCGCGTCGCTGTGCACACGTAAGCGAGTGATGAACAGCAGCCGCGCCGAACGCTATCCCTGGAAGCGCGCGGCGTTATGGCTGGCGGGTCTGGGAGTATTATTTTTCTCCAGCTATAACGCCGCCAACTGGCTGGCGAGCCAACGGGCGCATGTCCCCGCCATCGTATACCCGTGGGAGACGGGAATCCCTTACTGGCCGTGGACGATTGTCCCCTATTGGTCTATCGATTTCTTCTACTGCGTGTCGCTTTTTATCTGCGCCACCCAGCGCGAACTCGATACGCACGCGCGCAGGCTGCTGGCGGTGCAATTGATTTCGGTGACGATATTTATTGTGGCGCCGCTGCGTTTTACTTTCGTGCGCCCCGAAACAACAGGATTGTTCGGCGCGATGCTTGATGCGCTGCTGCTGTTCGACAAGCCTTTCAATCAAGCGCCGGCGCTGCATATTTCACTACTGGTCATCCTGTGGGTGCATTACGCGAATCACCTCACCGGCGCATGGCGCTGGATGCTGCATGGCTGGTTTGCGTTGATCGGCATCTCCGTACTCACCACTTATCAGCACCATTTCTTCGACATCCCCACCGGGCTGTGGGCCGGCTGGTTTTGTGTGTGGCTGTTCCCCGATAATGCAAAACCCGTGTTTGCGGCTGCGCGGATAACGCACGATGGCCGCCGGCTGCAACTCGCAATACTCTATTTTGGCGGCGCGTTGCTCCTCGGCGCGGTGGCCGGCATCATTGGCGGCGGGATGCTGTGGTTGCTGTGGATTACAGGCGCACTGCTGCTGGTGTCGCTGATCTATGCATGCCTTGACGCGTCCGCGTTTCAAAAAAATGCCGACGGCGCCATGAGCGCGGCAAGCCGCTGGCTGCTGGCGCCGTACCTGCTCGGCGCATGGCTCAATTCTCGCTGGTGGACACGCCACACCGGCGCATACAGCGCGATCACCCCCGAGATATGGATCGGCCGCCTGCCGCGCAACACCACTGAATTGCCGCGCGGTGTTGCTACCGTTATTGATCTGTGCGCCGAGTTGCCGTGCACAGCACCAACGCCCGGTTACGTGGCGGCGCCCGCGCTGGACCTCGTGACGCTAAGCGCAATCCAGCTTGAAGCGGTCGCGGCACACATAACCGGCGCGCTATTAAAAGGCCCCGTATATGTCTGTTGCGCCTTGGGTGTCTCCCGCAGCGCCGCAGCCGTGGCGGCGTGGTTGATTACCAACGGCCACGCCCCCGGCGCGCGCGAGGCGCTGGCGCACATACGCGCGGCGCGCCCGCAGACGGTGTTGACCGGCGCGCAGTGCGAGGCACTGGACGCCCTGGCACGCGGGCAACACCGCTGATGGCGCACGAACACGCGCTCTGGCTAGTCGCCGGTATCTCGGGCGCGCTGTTGCTGGCGTCGGCCGTTGGCCTGATATTGAAGCTGCGCACGGCGCACGGACGCCCGCACGCGGTGATCGACAATCTGAATACACGCATACGCTCGTGGTGGATGATCGCGGCGGTGATGGGCGGCGTGTTGTGGGCGGGCACGCCGGCGACCGTCGCGCTGTTCGCCATCGTGTCGGTGATCGCGCTAAGCGAATACCTTGCATCGCCGCCGCCCGCATCGGTTCGCCGCTGGCTGGCGGGGCTGGCGATCTGCGTGATCTGCATCGCGCACATACCCGCCTTGCTGGCACTGAACATTCCGGGTTACGAAGACCGCAATCTGTACCTGCTGGTGTTCCTGGTACTCATCGCGCAGGTGAGCGACGTTTCGCAGTATGTGTGGGGAAAGTTATTCGGCAAACATCGCATCGCGCCAACCATTTCGCCCTCCAAAACCGTGGAAGGGTTCATCGGCGGCATGGCGAGCGCCACGTTGACCGGCGCCGCCGTGTGGTGGATTACGCCATTTTCAGTGATTCAGGCGACAGGGCTGTCATTGCTGATCGCCCTGATGGGCTTCGCCGGCGGCCTGGTCCTCTCCGCGCAAAAACGCGCGCGCGGCATCAAGGATTGGGGCAATCTGATTCAAGGCCACGGCGGCATGCTCGACCGCATGGATTCATTGTGGTTGTCAGCGCCGCTGTTTTATTACTGCGTCAAATTCGGCTGGGCCGCCGCGTGAAATCAGCTCGCGGCGCTTTTCCCGCCGCGCGTCAGACGCCCGATCCCGAACATCAGCACCAGGCCCGCCAGCAACCCGCCGCCCGCCGCATACCACACCATTTTTTTCACTTCGTCGAGCAAATTGTTGTTGAACACATTGGCGGAAAGATGCAGATGCACGATTTTCCATTTTCCATCGCGCTTGGCGCAGGTGACGGACCAGTTTGAATCGAGCTTGAACGCATCGCGCCGGATCGGCAGGAATTCGTCAACCATGGTGCCGTCCGCCACCGCAATGTCGCCGAAGAAACGCGCGGGCATCGCCACCTTGGCAGTGGTGGTATATTTTTTGAGTATCGCGTCGCCGGTGCCCACCATGCGGCGGTAGTAGGCCTTGATCTCAGTATGCCCGCGCGAAGCCTCGGCATTGAGCCAGATCACCGTGGCATTTTCGTCCATCTGCGCCACCATGCGATCAATATTTTGCTCGTTGATGCCTTTTTCGATCTCCGAAAAAATCTGTAAAAGTTGCTTGCGGTCGTCCGCGTGCGGATCGGCAGTCTCGGCACAAATGCTCGCCATGGGCCAAGCCAGCAGGGCGAACCATACAAGCCAAACGAAATGCCATTGCTGTTTCATACAGACACCCTCCGCTGTGTGTTGTCATTCTACACCGGCAGTCACATTGCCGACGCGCTCCCGCTTTACGTGCATTTTGGATTTCATATAATAACGGCGCATGCGTTAACATTGCGCCACTATGTCAAACATCGACGGAGAAAAAGCAGGCATGACAGCAACCGCTACCACCGGTATGAGCCGCTGGCGGGCTTCCGGCATACACTTGTTGATCAGTGCCGCGCTGGCGGTTGTCACGCTGATTTTGTTGCTTAAAGTGTGGTATCCGCCGCCCTTGTTTACCGCGGAAGGCGGCAACGATCTGCTGTTCATACTGATCGGCGTGGATGTCGTGATCGGCCCGCTGATTACGCTCATCATCTTTAGATCCGGCAAGCCCCGCCTGCGCATGGATCTCACCGTCATTGCACTGCTGCAACTCGGCGCGTTGATTTATGGAGGCTATGTGATGTTCGTGGCGCGGCCGGTTTTTATCGTGCTGGTGGTGGATCAATTCGAGACCGTGCGCGCCAACGACCTGGACCCCGCCGATATTGCGCAGGCCCGGCGCCCGGAGTATCAATCGTTATCGTTGTCGGGGCCGACGCTGGTCGCGGTAGACATGCCGAAGGACATGGCAACGCTCAAGGGTCTTATATCCGATGCCGCACAAGGCGGAAAATTCGTACAACACGCGCCCAAATACTACATCCCGTATGCCGCTTACAAGGCGAAGGCGCTGGGGCAAAGCCGGCCTCTGGATGCGCTGCTCAAAGGCGATGCGAAGTTTTCGCAGCAGCTTGAAAAACACATCGCGGAAACGGGGCGCAAGGCCGCTGATCTGAATTACCTGCCGTTGCAAACGCGGCGCGGCTGGGGCGCGGTTTTGGTCGATGCGAAGACCGGAGATATCGTAAAACTCCTGCCGCCGCCGGATTTGTAGCACCGCGTATCCCTGCGGCGCCAAAACCCGTGCATCGGCGTTGGTTCCATGGGATATTCCTCCCGGATTCAAACTCACAACTCACAACCCACCACGCACCGAGGCTACACCATGAAAACCATCGATATTCACGCCCACATCATCCCCGACTCCATGTGGCGCGCAGTAGACGCCAAACAAGAATGGCACGGCTATAAACACGAAGCGGGCGAGGGCCTGGGCGCGATGGTCGCGTGCGGCGCGCGCACCACCTTCACCACACCCAAGGTGCGCTACTCGCTGGAACAGCGCATCAAGGACATGGACGAACAAAAAGTGGATGTGCAGGTGCTCAGCATCCACACGCCATTCGTCGGCTATCACCTGCCGCCGGAGCAGGGCCTGGCACTCGCGCGCGAATTTAACGATGAGGTCAGCGCCACCGTGCGCCGGTCGAACGGGCGGCTCGCGGGGCTGGCCACGCTGCCGGTGCAGGACGTGAAACTCGCCATTAACGAGCTGGAGCGCGCGGTAGGGTTGGGCCTGAAAGGCGCATCGCTCGACACCCAGGTCAACGGCAAGGAATGGGACGAACCCGAGTTTCTGCCGTTTTTCAAGGCGGCCGAGCAGTTGGGCGCGCTGCTGTTTTATCACCCGCAGCCGCAGAACAACTTCATGCTCAAGCGCAACCCGCGCCACGGCCTCAACAACAGCCTCGGCGTGATCCTCGACGACGCCATCGTCACCGCAGCGCTGCTCTGCAGCGGCGTGCTGGAAAAATGTCCCGATCTCAAGGTGTGCATCGCGCATGGCGGCGGCCCGGCCTGCTTCGCCATGGGACGGCTCGATCGTGGCTGGCACGACCGGCCAGCCACGCGCAGCACCCCCAAACCGCCCAGTGCGTACCAGAAAAAACTCTACTACGACACGGTGACCGGCGACGAAACCGCACTGCGATTCCTGATCGATCAGGTCGGCGCCGACCGCGTGGTGATGGGCAGCGACTGGCCGTTCGTGGCCTGGCATCCGTCACCGGTGGCGTGGCTGCAAAGCCATGCGTCGATCACGGCGGCGGAGAAGGAAAAGATTCTTTGGAAGAATTTGGCGGAGTTGCTGGATATCAAATGAAAGTAGGGCGGAAAAGCGCAGCGCCTTCCGCCAGACAGTCTTTGCCAGCCACCCAAGCCACCCAAGCATAAAGGAATGCCCAACTACCGCCGCAATCGCATCCCCGGCGGCGGAAATTAAATAGAATTAAATAGGGTCAGACACGATATATGATAACCCGTTGTCTTGATCGATTTTCAACAACATTCGCGTCATGCTGCAATCTTCTCTTTCGGCCCAAACGCGCGCCGCAACTCTTGCCGCGTGGCCCCTGCTGCGAACAAAGCGCGCACGATCAACTCCAGTGACACCGCCGGGTCGCCCGCTTCGATTTTGGCGACGCGTGATTGGCTGGAGCCCAGCCGCTGGGCAAGATCAACCTGCGACAAGTGGCGCTTTGCTCGCGCCTGCTTGAGTGCGCTGGTCAGCGAGAGCTTGAGTTCCACCAGCATGGCGTCTTCGTCACTCAGTTTCAGAAAGTCCTTGGTGCTGCCAACCTTCCAGCCTGCCGCCTGAAGTTTCTGGAGTTTTGTTTTGTTCATAAGTTTTCCGCTCACAAATTCAAATGGACTGATAACGGCGCAAGCGCGCCTTGCAGGTGTCAATAATCCGCTTCGGCGTTTGCTGCGTTGCCTTGGGAAACACTTCGAGAATCACTATGCCATCACTATCGATGTGGTAAACAATGCGCCAGGTTTTCATCTCATCCTGTATACGCAATTCGTGACACGCCTTGCCGATGGACGGCATCGGGCGCGAGTGCGGCAGCGGGATGTTTTCGCCTTGCTGTAGGCGGCGCAAAAGCACACCGGCCGCGATCCGGGCATCCGTGGAAAACGGCGGGGTCTTGACGTCCCCATGCAACCAGACCAGCGGCTTTTCCCGTTTGCGCATACCCGGCAGTATATGTCATTTTTGACATATTCACAATCGCTGCATGGTCACCAGGATCGTGCCTGATTTTATGAGTGCTTAGAAAGGAAGCGCCGGCATTACTGCAAGCCCTGCTTCCGCAGAAAAGGACAGGATTGGGCCACCACCTTACTCCGCCTTAATCCCCGCCGCCTTGCTAACCGCCTTCCACCGCTCCACTTCCGATTTGATGATGTTGCCGAATTCCTGCGGCGTGTTGCCCACGGCCTCGGAGCCTTCGTGCAGCAGCAGGGTTTTCATTTCCGGGGTTTGCATCACGCGCGCGGCTTCGGTGTGCCATTTGGTGACGATGGCTTGCGGCGTTTTCGCGGGGGCGAGCAGGCCTATCCACGACGCGTAGTCATAGCCTGACACGCCGGCCTCGGCGATGGTGGGCACGTCGGGCGCTGCGGTGGCGCGACGGGCGCTCGACACTGCCAGCGCGCGCAGTCTGCCGGTTTTAACCTGCGGCAGCGCGGTGGAGATAGTGGCGAAGCACAGTTGCACTTCACCGCTGATCAGCGCGGTGACCGACGGCGCGCCGCCTTTGTAGGGGATGTGCGCGATGCTGATGCCGGTCATGTGTTTTAACAGCTCCATCGACATATGCGTGCCGGTGGCCATGCCGCTGGAGCTGTAGTTGAGTTTGCCGGGTTGCGCTTTGGCGTGCGCAATCAGTTCTTTCACTGATTTCACCGGCAGCGCGGGATGCACCACCAGTATGTTCGGCAGCGACGACAGCAGCGAGATCGGCGCGAAGTCGCTCACCGGATCAAACGGCAATTTTTTATAAAGACTCGGACTCATGGTGAACGATGCCGCCACCGCCAGCAGCGTGTGGCCATCGGGCGGCGCCTTGGCCACGATATCGGTGCCGATGGTGCTGCCTGCGCCGGGGCGGTTATCGACGACGACGGAGCCTTTCATCGCTTCGGCTACGCGCTGTGCGAGCGGGCGTGCTACGAGGTCGGTGGAGCCGCCTGCGCTTTGGGGAACTACCAGGCGGATGGGGCGGGTGGGGTATTGTGCGTGTGCGTTGATAGCAATCAGGAAGATGCTCAACCCCACCCCCATCCCAACCTTCCCCCTGAAGGGGAAGGAGTAGCTGCAGCGACACATCGTCAATCCCGTGAAATTCAATAAGCATTTGTTTTTAAACAACATTTTAATTACCGCCCCAAGCCGGCATTTGCCGCGGCCGATAGAACCTCACCGCGTTATCGAAAAAAACTTTCTTCACCAGACTCGCGTCGATGTTGTCGCGCAGTAGATCAATATCCGAAGGCAAAAACGGACGCCGCGCGCGCTGCGATGGCAGGTCGGTGCCGAACATCAGGCAATCGGGATTCACTTTCACCAACGCACGGATGCCTTTCACCGGATCCAGCGTCATGCGGCCAAAGCCGGTGGCTTTGACCATCATGCCTTTTTCCGCGAGCTTCAGCAGCGTGGGCAAACCTTCGTCGGACATGCCCAGATGCGCGATGCTCACTGCCGGCAACGCGGACAAGGTATCGACCATCGTCGCGAGATCACGCGCATCGGCGTACAGTTCCACGTGCCAGCGCGCGAGCGCCCATACGCGCTTGGCCATGTTGGCCAGATCGGCCACATCCGCCGAGCCGCCGCGCGCCATATTGAAGCGCACGCCGCGCACACCAATGGCGTCGAGCGCCATGATTTCATCATCCGTGGCGGTGGGCGGAATCTGGATCACGCCGGTGAAGGTCGGCCCCAGCACGCGCAGCGCTTCATGCATAAAGCCGGTGTCGAAGCCCTGAAACGAACCCGACACCACGTTGCCGCCGGTGATGCCTAACCCCCTCGTGCGTTCCTGATAATCCGGCGCCGGGAACGACGGCGGGAAAAAACCCTGGTTCTCCTGCACCGGATAACGCATATCGATGATGTGAAAATGGGTGTCGAACACCGGCTGCTCCATAGGCCAAAAGGGCGCACATTGTAAGACGAATCGTGGCATACCGCTTATAATCGCGCCCTCTCCAAAAGGCGTACCCATGCTCATTAAATTCACTCTCAACGGCGACCCGGTCGAGGCCCATCTCAAGACCGGCGACCGCCTGCTCGCCGACGTGCTGCGCGAGGATTTCCAGCTCACCGGCGCGAAGCTCGGTTGCAGCATCGGCGCTTGCGGCATCTGCACGGTTATCCTTAACGGCGAACCCACGCCCGCCTGCCTGCAACTGGCCGCGATGTGCGATGGCGCGGATATCCGCACGGTTGAGGGATTGGCTACGCCGGAAGGGCTGCATCCGGTGCAGCAGGCTTTCGTCAAACAAACGGCCTTGCAATGCGGCATCTGCATCCCGGGGCATGTGATGCAGGCGTGTTCGCTGCTGGAGAAAAATCCGAATCCGTCCGAGGAAGATATCAAAGCCAGCGTGGACAGCGTGTATTGCCGCTGCACGGGCTATCACCGGATTTTCGAGGCTTATAAAGAAGCGATTGCCACCACACAGAAAAACACCAAGGTGAAAGCATGAACGCCCCCGATCCCCGCGCCGCCGGCCTGCTGGTTATCGGCAAGGATGTGCAACGCACCGACGCCATTCCCAAAGTCACCGGCGCGGCACTGTACGTCGCCGACATTCAAATGCCGGGCATGCTGCACGGCGCGGTGCTGCGTTCGCCGCTTCCGAATGCGCGCATTGTCTCCATTGATCTCACTGCCGCGCGCGCCATGCCCGGTGTGAAATCGGTGATTACCGGTGAAGACACCGCGCAAAAAAAATGGGGTGCGTTCCGGCCTGATTTGTATCCGCTGGCCATCGGGCGTGTGCGCTACGTGGGCGATGAAGTCGCCGCCGTAGCCGCCATCTCGCCGGAGATTGCGCGCGCCGCAGTCGATAAAATTGTCGTGAAATACGACGTTCTGCCCGCCGTGCTGTCGATGGACGAGGCGATGGCGCCCAACGCGCCGCTGGTGCATGACGACTGCGCGGGCAACATCGCGCATGAATTCAATTTTGAGCGCGGCGATGTCGATGCCGGCTTCAAGGCGAGTGACTGCATCGTCGAAGGCACGTGGCAATCGCAACGCCAGTGGCACACCTCGCTGGAGACCATCGGCTGCGTGGCGCAGTTTTCCGACGGGCGTTACACGCTGTGGTGCAACTCGCAGACGCCGTATCTCGCGCGCGGGCGCTACTCGGTGGCGCTGGGCATTCCTGAATCGCAGATGCGCGTAATCCAGACCGAAGTCGGCGGCGGCTTCGGCGGCAAATCGGGCGACGACAACTGCTCGGTGGTGTGCGCGATGCTCGCGCGTAAAACCGGCAAGCCGGTGAAGCTGATCCACACACGCGAAGAAGAGTTTCTCGCCAGCCACCCGCGCATGCCCATGCGCTACTGGGTGCGCCTGGGGTTCAGCAAGGCGGGCAAGGTGCTCGCCAAAGAAATAAAAATGTGGGCCGACAACGGCGCTTACACCGGCAAGTCGCAAGCCATTTTGGGCGCGGCCACCGTGCGCCACGACGCGCTCTATAAATACCCCAACGCGCGCGCGCATTCGCGGCTGGTGTATACCAACCTCGTGCCCACGGGTGCCTTTCGCGGCTTTGGCAATCCGTCCGCCGATTGGGCGGTGGAGCAGGCATGGGATTTGGCCGCTGAAAAACTCGGCATCGATGTCGCGGACTTGCTGCACATGAACGCGGTAGTGCCGGGCGACGTGTCGCCGCACAACCACAAGATCACCAGTTGCGAATTGAAGCAATGCATCGACAAAGCGGTCGAGCTGATCGACTGGAAAGCCAAGCACAAAAATAAAGCCAATCGCGCAAATCGTGGATTGGGCATGGGTTGCAGTCTGCATGTGAATGGCCGCCGCAGCTTTGGCGATTGGGACGGCAGCTCGGCGATCGTGCGTATCAACGACGATGGCCGCGCCACCATCATCAGCGGCGAAGGCGAAATCGGTCAGGGCACGTTGACGGTGCTGCGCCAGATTGCGGCCGAAGAACTCGGTCTGGCGTATGAAGACGTGGACATCACGCGCCCCGACACCGATGTGCATCCGTATGCGCTGGGCGCGCTGGCGAGCCGCATCACCTACGTCGCGGGCAACGCGGTAAAGCGCGCCGCGGGCGAAGCCTCCAAACAACTGATGGCCGCTGCCGCCGAGCAATTCAATCTGCCGGTGGAAGACCTCACCATCATCAATGGCCAGATTGGCCCCAAGGCCGGGCCGGAGTCCGCCTACAAGCCGGTGGCGGTGATTACGCGCGCCAACATTTACAAGCGCGGCGGGCAGCCGATTATCGGCGTGGGCAATTTTGACAACCCGTCGGATTTTCCGGATCACAGCCGTTACGGCAATGAATCCGGCTCGTATAACTTTGCCGCGCAGTGCGTGGAAGTCGAAGTTGATCGCGGCACCGGCATGGTCAAGCTCGAAGAAATTTCCGCCGTGGTGGACTGCGGCACAGTGCTGCATCCGGCAATGGCACAGGGCCAGGTGCATGGCGGCATGGTGCAGGGCATCGGCTTTGCCATGACGGAATATTTTGATCTGTGGAACGGGCAGCCCACCGACCCGCAGTTAAAAGATTACCCGCTGCCGGGTGCTGCCAATCTGCCGAAAATGCACGTCGCGTTCGCGGATTCGTATGAGCCTTCTGGCCCGTTCGGCGCCAAGGGGTTGGGCGAAATCGGTCTGGATGCGATACCGGCGGCGATTGCCAACGCGATTGCCGATGCGGTGGGCGTGCGCATTTATAACTTGCCGATCACCTCGGAAAAAATTCACCGCGCGCTGCATCCTGCGCTGTACGCGAATGAAGTGGTTGCACCCGCAACTGAACCCAAGGGCGGCATGTGGTCGCGGCTGTCGGTGGGCAAGCCCTCCGGGCCGCGTCCGTTTGATGCGGAATTCGTGGTGGCAAAATCCGTGGAGGAGGCAGTGAAGTGGATGGCCGAAGGCGACACCGCGCTGGTGTCTGGCGGCATGTCGCACGCGCTGCGCCGCGAGCGTACCGGCTATCCGCAGGCTAAGCGCTTGGTGTCGCTGGCGCGCGTGCCGGAGTTGCTGGAGATGGGTGTTGCCCATAACGGCGTGTTAAAAATCGGCTCGGCGGTGAATCAGCAACGCATTTTCGACGACGCCAAAGTAAAGCACGGCTGGCAGGCGATACACGACGCGCTCGAAGCCGTCGGCCACACGCGCTTGCGCCGCATGATTACCGTCGGCGGCAGCATCGGGCCGTTGATCGCGGGCTTTGATCTGCCGATTGCGTTGCTGGCGTTGAATGCGCGCGTCACGGTCGCCGGCACCTCACTTACGAATGGCAGACGCACGCTGGCACTGACCGAAGCCTTTGAAAAACGTTTCGCCAAGGATGAATTGGTGGTGAGCGTCGAGGCGGATGCGCTGCCCTCGCGCACCGGCTCGGCCTTCCACAAATACATGCTGCGCGGCGAACTGGAAATCCCCACGGTCAACGTTGCCGCGAAAGTCACTTTGGACAACGCAGGCAACTGCGCCGCCGCGCGCGTGGTGGTGGGCTGCATGGGCTGGAAGCCGATTGTGCTTGATCTATCGCAACTGGCCGGCAAACCACTTGCGGAACAATCGATACGCGATGCCGTACAGGTGGTGCGCACGCTGGCGCAGCCGGTGTCGGATGTGCGTGGTTCGGCGGCATATAAACGCGAGATGGCAGTGGAGTGGGCCGCGCGTATATTGGTTAACGCTAGTCAACGTGCAAAATAAAGCTGACATGGAACACTTGAATTCCCTATCGCTGTCGTTCCCGCGCAGGCGGGAACCCATAACACAGTTTGTCGAAGCCACGTGCGGTATAGATTCCCGCTTTCGCGGGA
>CAMDDY010000027.1 GCA_945893125.1 Bordetella parapertussis | reverse complement strand
TGATCGAGTTCCACGGTGATTTTGTCGCGCAGGGCCACTTGCGCGGGGTCGGCGCAGACCGCGGCGCTGAAGGTGGCGAGGTCTGCGGTGTCGCGCCCGAGCAGGGCGGCGGCGGCGGTGAAACGCAGGCTGAACTTGGCTTCCAGGCCGGTGCGTGCGTTCGGGATGTTGCACATGGCGTCGGCGCCGGGCGCCGCGCGCACGACCACACGCAAGACCGCGCGCTGGATCACATCGGGTGTAAGCCCGTGCTCCGCGCGCAGTTGCCGCGCGCACTCGATGCTGGAGTGCGTGCCGTAGCAGGCCGCGTGATATTTGAACAGATTGTCGCGGATGAAATAACGTTGCGGATCGGCCAGCGCAATCTCGGGATGGAAGTCGGGACTTAACGTGGCGGCGAACCCGCCGCGGCATTCAAGGATGTCGGTGCGGCTTTCCATGCCGCGCGCGGCCAGCAGCGCCGCGCGCAAACCGTTTTGCGCCGCGACACCGGCGTGAAACGGTTTGCACTGCGTGCCGAATTGTCCTTTTAGCCCAGACGCCTGCGTGGCGGCGATGCCGATGGCGCGTGCGGTGGCATCCGCATCTAAACGCATCAGGCGCGCACAGCCTGCCGCTGCGGCGATGACGCCCAGCGTGCAGGTGGCGTGAAAGCCTTGCGCATAGTGTCCCGGTGCGACCAGCAACCCGACGCGCGCCGCCGTCTCGTAGCCCGCGACGAAAGCCGCGATCATTTCCGATCCGCTGCTGTTGCGCGTTTCCGCCAGCGCCAGGATGGCGGGCAATACCGCCGCCGTGGGATGGCCGTTCATCGCCAGATTCACGTCATCGTAATCGAGGGCGTGCGAGGTGGCGCCATTGATTAACGCAGCTTGCAAGGGTGAGACACGTTCGCTTTGCGCCACCAGCGTGCAGCGCGGGTTGCCGCCTTCTTCCAGCGCGGCATCAATCAATAGGCGAATCAGCGGGTCGTCCGCGCCCGCCAGCGATACGGCCATCCAGTCGAGCACGCAACGGCGCGCGGCCTCGCGCACGTCCGCAGGCATGTGGTTGGTTTCACGCGCGAGCGCCCACTCGGCGAGGGTTGCGGTTACGGCGGCAGGCTGCGTTTGTGGTTTGATGATGGCGGACATTGGGATACCTCGTGGCGGGTTACACATCTCGACGCAAGCGCATTTTACGGCTACTTCGAGGCCGTTGCGCCACCGTATACGTTATCATCGTATTCAATTTTTTTCACGAGGTAACGGCATGGTTAGATTGACGGATCTTCCCGCGTGGGAACGTGAACACATGCTCGATAAAGTCAGGGATATCAAAGGCGGAGGCGGCTTTGACGGCAATCCGTGGGTCAGCGGGCCGCCGCTAAAGCAACGCCGCGTGGCGGTGATTTCCACCGCCGGTTTGCACCATCGCGATGACCGGCCTTTCGCGCCGGGTGCCGCGGCAACCGATTATCGCGTGATTCCCGGTTCGATCCCTGCGGGTGAGTTGGTGATGAGCCATCTGTCGATCAACTATGATCGCAGCGGATTTCAGCAGGACATTGACGTGGTGCTGCCGTTGGATCGGTTGCGTGAACTCGCGGCGGAAGGCGTGATTGGCTCGGTGGCCGATTATCATTACTCGTTCATGGGTGCGGCGCCGATACGCAAGCTCGAACCGCGGGCGCGTCAACTGGCGGGCCTGCTCAAACAGGACAAGGTGGATGCGGTTTTGCTTTCGCCCGTGTGACCCAACTGCACGTGCGCCGTCGGCGCGCTCAGTCACTTCATTGAAAGCGAAGGCATCGCGACCACGCAAATTTCGCTGGTGCGCGAACACACCGAAGCGATACGCGCACCGCGCGCGTTGTGGGTGCCGTTCATTTTAGGCAGGCCGTTCGGCGTGCCCAACGATGCCGCGTTTCAGCGCAGCGTGCTGCTGGCGGCGCTGCGTTTGCTTGAAGCTCCTGTTGGATCGGGGCCGCTGCTGGAGGATTTTCCGCACGACGCGCCGGAACAAATCACCGGCGACGCCGCGCAGGAAGCATTCGCGTGCCCGGTCAATTTTGGCCGCGCGCCCGCGAACGATGTGGATGCATGGCAACAGGAGATCAGCGATCTCGCGTCGTGGCATCGTCTCGCGGTTGCACGCCAGGGCCGCACCACGGCGGCGTTAAGTGGACTGACGCCCGTGAAAGCGTCGTCCTATATCATTGATTATATTGATAATTTTAACACCCCACCGTACCGCGCGGAACTCGCGCGCGGGCTTTCGCTGCGGCTTGCATGCGAGGACCTCAAAGCCTATTACCTTGAAGCGGTGAACGCGCAGCCGGGGCGGCGCGCGGCGCAGCAGGCGCAGGCGTGGTTCTGGAACGAGACGGTGGCGGGGCGCATTTTTATCCAGTTGCGTGAGGTGTGTCTCGCCAGCACGGATGAATCGGTCAAGCAGTTTGGCTTGGCAAATCTGGTGCCGCGCGCGGTGTTGCACGCGTTGCAATCGAAGCACTGAACTTTGGTTCGGCGCCGCAGCCCAATACGCCATGTTCGCGAAAACGAAAGTTGCTGCAAAAATTTTCTGTTTCACCGTGCTGGTTGTGTTGCTCGGCGCGTGCGCGACCGTGCAGCCGCCGCCCGATGGCCCCAGCGGCGTCCCCGGTACCGCGCCGCGTCCCAAGCCCAACGTGAATCTGTCGGGATATCCGCCGGCATTCAAGGATGGCTTTAGCGACGGCTGCGAAAGTTTGCGCGGCAATTACCGGCGCGACGGTCGCTTCGGCAAGGACAATGATTACACGCTGGGGTGGCAGGACGGCTACAGCATTTGCGGCCGCCAGAAACGCTAGGCGCAATCGCGCGGGCTAGTTGCGCACGCGGGTAATTCGGGCCACTTCCGGAATATGCCGCAAGTCGCGCATGATGCGCGCCAGGTGCAGCCGGTTGAATACCTGCAGCGTGAATTGCATGGCGGCGTATTTGCCGCCGTCCTGCGGTTCCACCGCGACATTTTGAATGTTGGATTCCGCATCGGCAATGGTGGCCGCCACCTGCGCCAGCACGCCGCGTTCGTTGGCGACGACGATGCGGATATTCACGTCATGCAGTTTTTTGGCTTCGTTGTCCCATTCCACGTCGAGCATGCGATCCGGCTCGTGGTGTGACTTCGCCAGCACGGGGCAATCGTGCGTGTGGATCGCCATGCCCTGCCCCTTGCTGATGAGGCCGATGATGCGGTCGCCCGGTATCGGGCGGCAGCATTTTGAAAACTGCACCGCCATGCCTTCCGAGCCGCGAATAATTACCGTGCCCATGCCGCCATTCGCATGTTCGCCCGGCGCGGGATCGCGTATTGCCAATAACTGCCGCGCCACCACTACCGCGTGGCGTTTGCCCAAGCCGATATCGGACAACACGGTGTCGCGGGATTTCGCATTGGCATCGCGCAGCGGCTTGATCCATTGCGCTTCGGTCACGGCGTTGAGCGTCGACTTGAAGGTGCCCAGCGCCTGATTGAGCAGGCGTTCGCCGAGTTGCACCGACTCGTCGAAATGCATGGTTTTCAGAAAATGCCGAATATGCGAACGCGCCTTGGCGGTGGCGACGAAGTTAAGCCACAGCGGATTCGGTTTCGCATGCGACGCGGTGATGATTTCCACGCGATTGCCGTTTTTAAGCTCGGTGCGCAGCGGCATCAATTCCTGATTGATTTTGACGGCCACGCAGCGGTTGCCGATATCGGTATGCACGGCATAGGCGAAATCCACGGCGGTGACGCCGCGCGGCAGCGCCATGATCTTGCCCTTGGGGGTAAACACGTACACTTCGTCGGGGAAAAGATCGACCTTCAAATGCTCCAGAAACTCGGCGGAGTCACCGGACTCGGATTGCATTTCCAGCAGGCTTTGCAGCCACTGATGGGTTTTCTTTTGCAGATCGGTGATCGGTTGATCGGCGCTTTTGTAAAGCCAGTGCGAGGCCACGCCCGCTTCGGCGATTTTGTGCATTTCCTGCGTGCGTATCTGCATTTCAATCGGACTGCCGAAGGGGCCGAACAGATGCGTGTGCAGCGATTGGTAGCCGTTCGCCTTGGGTATCGCGATGTAGTCCTTGAATTTTCCGGGGATGGGTTTATACAGCCCGTGCAGCACGCCGAGTGCGATGTAGCAGGCGTGCATGTCTTTCACCACGATGCGAAAGCCGTAGACGTCGAGCACCTGCGCGAACGACAGGTGTTTTTCGCGCATCTTGCGATAAATCGAATACAGGTGCTTTTGCCGCCCACGCACTTGCGCGGTGATGCCGTTGTCGAGCAAACGTTTTTCAATGACGGTAAGTACCTTGCTCACCACTTCGCGGCGGTTGCCGCGCGCGGCGCTCACCGCCTTGGACAACACACGGCAACGATCGGGATACAGGTATTTGAACGACAGGTCTTCGAGTTCCTGGAAGATGCTGTTCAGCCCCAGCCGGTTGGCGATGGGCGCGTATATATCCATCGTTTCGCGCGCGATGCGGCGGTGTTTGTGCGCGGGCACGGCATCCAGCGTGCGCATATTGTGCAGCCGGTCGGCGAGCTTGATCAGGATGACGCGCACGTCGCGTGCCATCGCCAGCAGCATTTTGCGGAAATTTTCGGCCTGTGCTTCTTCCTGGGTCTCGAATTCGATCTTGTCGAGCTTGGACACGCCATCGACGAGCTCGGCCACCGGCTTGCCGAACATTTCGAGTATCTGGTTTTTGGTGACGGAGGTGTCCTCCATCACATCGTGCAACAGCGCGGCGGTCAGCGCCTGCGAGTCAAGATGCCACTCAGCGAGTATGCCGGCGACGGCCAGCGGGTGCGAGATATACGGCTCGCCGGAGTTACGTACCTGTCCTTCGTGGGCCGAGGCGCTGAAGTGATAGGCGTTTTGCAGCTGCGCGACATCTTCCGGCTTGAGGTAGACGGAACAATCCCTGATGAGTGTCGCGGCGCCGGGCATTGCTTTTAAGGATGAAGGCGGAAGGATGAAGGATAAAAACCTGCGATCCGGTGGTTTTCATCATTCCGCCTTCATCCTTCATCCTTTTGAGGTTTAGCTCGACGCCTTGGCGAGAATCTCGGCGCCGTACTTGCCGGCCGCGAGTTCGCGCAGCGCCACCACGGTGGGTTTGTCGCGATTGGTTTCCATCATCGGCTGCGAGCCGTTGGCAATTTGCCGCGCACGAAAGGTGGCCGCGAGCGCCATTTCAAAGCGGTTGGGGATTCTTTTGAGGCAGTCTTCGACGGTAATGCGGGCCATAAGGTTCTCCGGTTGATGCTGGGGCTGGGGGTGGTGCTTATTGAGGGGGTTGCAGCAACTGCTTGAAAAGGTCTTGGTGGCGCCCGCTCTGGCGAGGGCGTTTGAGCCGTTCCGCAACCACGATGGCGGCCAGTTCCTGCGCCGCTTGGTCGAAATCCTCGTTGATAATAACATAATCGAAATCAACGAGATGCGATATCTCCTCGTGGGCGTTATGCAGGCGCCGGGCGATGATTTCCGGCGCATCCGTGGCGCGGCTGTTCAGGCGCGACAGCAGCGCCTCATACGACGGCGGCAGGATGAAAATCGTGATGGCGGCCGGATTGACCTTGCGCACCTGGGCGGCGCCCTGCCAGTCAATTTCGAGCAGGATGTCGTGGCCTTCGGCCAGCCGCGCGCCTATCCACTGGTGCGAGGTGCCGTACTGGTTGCCGTGGACCAGCGCGCTTTCGACGAATTCGCCGTGCGCGCGCATGCGCTCGAATTCATCCACGGTGACGAAATTGTATTCGCGGCCATTGACCTCGCCGGGTCGCGGCGCGCGCGTGGTGAACGACACGGATTTGCGCACCTGCGGATCGGCGTCGAGCAGCGCCGCGACGAGGCTGGTTTTGCCGGCGCCGGAGGGGGCGCTTACGATGAAAAGGTTGCCTGACATTGGTTGGGTTGGCGTCTGGAGGAGGCGATAGTGTTTGGTTTTGAGTGTTTAGTGCTGAGTGTTGCGTGTTGAGTGGGCGCTGGGGAAGTTCAACATTTTGCATTTAACTAAAAACTCAACATTAAAAACTCAACACTGTTTTGCAATACGCCTCACTCGATATTTTGGATCTGTTCGCGCATTTGTTCGATTAACAGTTTCAGCTCCATCGACGCCTGTGTGATTTCAATGTCAGCCGCTTTGGCGCCCAGCGTATTGGCTTCGCGGTTCAGTTCCTGCATCAGGAAATCCAGCCGCTTGCCTGCGGCGCCGCCTTTGCCAAGGATACGCCGCAATTCGGCCATGTGGGTTTTCAGCCGCGTGAGTTCTTCATCGACGTCGATTTTTCCCGCGTACAGCACCACTTCCTGGCGGATGCGCTCGTCGTCGGTATTGAGCAGTGCATCTTTCAGGCGCTGGTTGAGTTTTTCCTGGAACGCGGCGATGGCGGCGGGCATACGGGGCGCGACTGCGGCGACTTTTTGTTCGATCGCGTTCGCGCGTTCGAGTATCGCTTCTTTCAGTTTCGCGCCTTCGCGCGCGCGCGCGGCGATGAATTCGCCGATTGCGGCGGCGGTCAGTTCGCGGCAGGCGTCGCGCAGGGCGTCGGCGGGCAGCGTGTCCGCGCCCAGCATGCCGGGCCAGCGCAGCACGTCGGCGGCGCGCAGGCTGCCGGCTTGCGGGAAGACTTTCAGCACCTGGGCGTTGAGCGCGGCGAGTTGTTGCAGCATTGCCGTGTTGAGTTCCGCCGCGACGGGAATGTCCGCCGATGCGGTGAGGGAAACGCGGCATTCGATTTTGCCGCGCGTCAATTTGGCGGCGAGCATTTCGCGCAACGCGGGTTCCACCGCACGGAGTTCTTCCGGCAGGCGAAACTGGATGTCGAGGTAACGGTTGTTGACCGCGCGGATTTCAACCGTGAGTGCGCCGTCGGCAAGCTCTTTGGCCGCAATGGCGTAGCCGGTCATGCTGTAAATCACTGAGGGGGTGTTCGCCATGGGGTCACGTATAATCCGCATTCAATAAATTGAACCGGGAAGATAGCATGAGCGCACTTGTCAGCAAAAGGCCCAGCGGCAGAAAACCCGACGAATTGCGCGCGATACGCATCACGCGCAACTATACCTGCCACGCCGAAGGCGCGGTACTGATCGAAAGCGGCAATACCAAGGTGTTATGCACCGCCAGCGTGCTGGAAAAACAGCCGCCGCATCTGCGCGGCACGCCACGGGGCTGGGTGACCGCAGAATACGGCATGCTGCCGCGTTCCACGAACACTCGCATGGATCGCGAGGCGGCGCGCGGCAAGCAGTCCGGCCGCACGCAGGAGATTCAGCGCCTGATCGGACGCTCGCTGCGCGCGGTGGTGGATTTGAACGCGCTGGGGCCGCGCTCGATCCATCTTGATTGCGATGTGCTGCAAGCCGACGGCGGCACGCGCACGGCGAGTATCACCGGCGCCTTCGTCGCGCTGCACGACGCGGTGAGCGGATTGCTTGCGAAGCAACTGATCGCGGCGACGCCGATACGCGATCACGTGGCGGCGGTGTCGGTGGGCATACACGCGGGCGTGCCGTTGCTCGATCTGGATTACATCGAAGACTCAAGCTGCGATACCGACATGAATGTGGTGATGACCGGCAGCGGGGGCTTGATCGAGATTCAGGGCACGGCGGAAGGCGCGCCGTTTTCGCGCGCGGAAATGGATGCCATGGTCGAACTCGCGCAAAACGGAATTCGCGCGCTGGTGGTGAAACAGCGCGCAGTGCTGGAGTTTACGTAAGTAATTGTATTTAAACGATATTTATATGAAACTCGACAGGCTGGTTCTGGCCTCCGGTAATCCGGGAAAGTTGCGCGAATTCCGCCAACTGTGCGAGCCGGTGGGCTTGACGATAATGCCGCAATCGGAATTGGGAATTACCGAAGCCGAAGAGCCGCACTGTACCTTTATCGAAAACGCATTGGCAAAAGCGCGGCATGCCAGCCGCGCGTCGGGCTTGCCGGCCTTCGCGGATGATTCGGGAATTTGCGTGGCGGCGCTGGGCGGTGCGCCGGGGGTGCATTCGGCGCGCTTTGCGGATGGCGCTGGAGATCGTGACACTCAGGATGCGCGCAACAACGCAAAACTGATCGCGATGCTGGCGGATAAAACCGACCGCGCGGCGCATTACACCTGCGTGATCGTGCTGGTGCGTCACGCGGATGACCCTGAACCGTTGATCGCTGAAGGGCGCTGGCATGGCGAGATCATCGCCGCGCCGCGCGGCGAAGGGGGCTTTGGCTACGATCCCTATTTTTTTCTACCTGCGCTGAAAAAAACGGCGGCGGAATTGCCCGCGCACGAGAAGAACTTAATCAGTCATCGTGGTCAGGCGCTGGTGGCATTAGCTGCACGACTCCGTGAGGCGTGAGGTGGCTACCCGCGACACCACGCTTTACGCCTCACCCCTCACGCTTCACGGGCTGCGCTTCACCGCACTGCCGCCGCTCGCGCTCGACATACACATCCCGTGGTGCCTGAAAAAATGTCCCTACTGCGATTTTAATTCGCACGAAGTGCGTGGTGCGGGCGGTGAAATTCCAGAACAGGATTACGTCGCCACGCTGCTGGCCGACTTCGAGCAAACGTTGCCGCGCGTGTGGGGGCGGCGCATCAGCAGCGTGTTTTTCGGCGGCGGCACGCCAAGCTTGCTGTCGGGCGCGGCGGTGGACGCCATTCTGGCCGGTGTGCGCGCGCGGCTGCCGTTGAATCCCGATGCGGAAATCACGCTGGAAGCGAATCCCGGCACGGTGGAAGCCGCACGCTTTCGCGACTATCGCGCGGCGGGCGTGAATCGCTTGTCGATGGGCATCCAGAGTTTTAATCCGCGCCACCTGAAAGCGCTGGGCCGCATCCACGACGACGCTCAGGCGCGGCGCGCCATCGACATCGCGCGCGAACATTTCGACAATTTCAATCTGGATGTGATGTACGGCCTGCCCGAACAAACCCTCGACGAAGCGCTGGCCGATATCAAAACGGCGCTCACCTTCGCGCCGCCGCATCTGTCGGCGTATCACCTGACGCTGGAGCCCAACACCTGGTTTCATCGCTATCTGCCGAAACTGCCGGATGACGACACCTCCGCGGAGATGCAGATTGGCATCGAAGCCCTGCTGGCGGAACACGGCTACGATAATTATGAAACGTCCGCGTTCGCGCAACCCGGCGCGCGTTGCCGGCACAATCTGAATTACTGGCTGTTTGGCGATTACATCGGCATCGGCGCGGGCGCGCACGGCAAGATTTCGTCTCCCGATCGCGTGACGCGCGAGGCGCGTTTCCGTCAACCGAAGCAGTTCATGGAAAAAGCGCTTGAAGGCAACGCGATACAGGAAACCCACGACGTCGCGGCGCGCGATATCGGTTTTGAGTTCATGATGAACGCGCTGCGCTTGAATGGCGGTTTCGAGGTGCGTTTGTTCGCCGAGCGCGCGGGCGTGCCGTTAACATCCGTGCTGGCGCCGCTGGACGCCGCGGAGCGTCGCGGCTTGATTACGCGCGATCATCAACGAATTGCACCGACACTTTCGGGCCGGCGCTTTTTGAATGAATTGCTGCAATTATTTTTGCCGGAATCGGGGCGTTCCTGTTAGGATTATCAATAAGCGAAGAGGAGCAAAGCATGTTTGGATTCGGCAAAAAAATCTTTCATAGCGCGGCCCTTGGAACAATTGGAGCCGCTGGAACATTGGGCGTTCTCGGGTTGATGGCGGCCACGCCCGCGGCAGCACAAAACTATCCCAACAAGCTGGTGAGATTCATCGTCACCTATCCGCCGGGCGGCAGTTCTGACGTGATGGCGCGCATCATTGGCCAGCAGTTGGGCGAATACTGGGGGCAGCAGGTGATCGTGGAATCGCGCCCCGGCGCCGATGGTTCGATCGGCATGGAATACGCGTCGAAGCAACCCGCCGACGGCTACACCTTCTTGCTCGGCAATTTCGGCCCGGTGGTGGCGAAGCCGCTGCTGGCGAAAGTGAATTACGACTGGCAAAAAGATTTTGCGCCGGTGTCGCGTATCACCAACTCCGCGAATATTTTAGTGGTGCCGGTGACGATGCCGGTGCGGACCATCAAGGAGCTGGTGGCGCTGGCAAAAGCGCGTCCCGGCGAACTCACCTACGGCACCAGCGGCCCCGGCAGCATGTCGCACTTCGCGGGTGAAATGTTCCAGCGCATCGCCGGCGTCAAAATGATTACGGTGAATTACAAAGGCAACGCGCTGGCGATCACCGATCTCATGGGCGGGCAGATTACCACCATGTTTTCCGATGCGGTGCCGGCGATGCAGGCGCTGAAAACCGGCAAGCTGCGCGCGATGGCGGTGACCAGCGAACAGCGCTGGCCGTTTACGCCCGAACTGCCGACGCTGGCGGAAGGCGGCCTGAAAGGCTTTGCCGCGGTCAACTGGTGGGGGATTTTATTTCCGGCCGGCGTGCCGCGGCCGATTATCGACAAGGTCAATGCCGATCTGATCAAAGCGCTGGCCACGCCGAACGTGAAGACGCGTCTCGGTGAGCTCGGCGTCGAGGCGCAATCCAGCACGCCGGAGCAGTTCGGCGCGTTCATGGCGAACGAGGCCGCGCGCTGGGGAAAGCTCATCAAGGACGCCGGATTGCGGGTCGAGCCGTGATCCACCTGAAATGACCGCGCCCGCGCCCAGCCATACAATGGATATCGGCACGCTCGCGCGCATGCTGAGCGGCGGTTTTCTCGAGGCGTTGCCGGAACCGGCATGGGTCAAGGACGCGGGGCTGCGCTACGTGGCGGTCAATGCCGCGTTCAGAAAAATGTGCGGGTATCAGGTGGACGGCGTTGCGTTTACCGAGGGCGACGTCATCGACGCGACGGACTTCAGCCTGTTCCCGCTGGAGACGGCGGAGCGAATCCGCGAAGAAGATCTCGACATCATTGCGGAGCTGGGCGCCAAGGGCGGCATGCTGGTGCTGACCGACCGCGAAGGGGGCACGCGCCACTTCGAAACCTACCGCACGGCGTTGCGCGATGACAACGGGGTTGTCATCGGCACGCTGGGCGTTGCCACCGAAAAGACCGCGCAAGTGGAATACCGCGCGCAGGCGCGCGAGAACGAGCGCCGGTTAACCACGCTGGTGCGGCATTTGCCGGTAGCCGCCTTTCAGCGCTCGATCGATTCGCAGTGGAGCATGGAGTTCATCAGCGAGGGTTCTCGCGCGCTGACCGGCTATGCGCCCGAGGATTTTTTCGGCAACGCGGTGCGCACCTGGGGATCGATTATTTCTCCCGAGGATTTCGAGCGCGCGTGTTACGAGTTTCAGGGGCGGCTTGCCGTCGGCGCCAGCTACAACCTCGAATACCGCATCGTGCGCGCGGACGGCGAAGAACGTTGGGTGCGCGAGCACGGCGTCAGCGTGGGCGGCGAGGACGGCAAGGCGAAGTCGCTGGTCGGCGTGATCATGGATTTCACCGAGACCCGCCACTATCTTGACGAGATGGTTCGTTACGATACGCACGATACCCTGACCGGGGTGGCGAATCGTCCGTTGCTGGTGGATCACCTTCGGCACGGCATCGCGTACGGCGAACGCTACAAGCGCATGGTCGCCACGGCGGTGGTTAACATTGATCACTTCAAGTATGTGAACCAGAGCCTGGGGCATGCCGCCGGCGACGAAGTGCTTAAGCTGATCGCCAACCGGCTGCGCGATGCGTTGCGCGATCACGACTCGATTGCGCGCCTGGGCGCCGATGCATTCGCCGTGACGTTGATCGATATTGAAAATGCCGGCGCGGCGGCACAGGCGATGGCGCGCCTGTTGATTGCGGTGCGCGAACCGTTCACCATCGGCAAACAGGAAATCGTGGTGACGTGCAGCGTCGGTTGCGCGCTCTACCCCGGCGATGGTCAGGATCCCGAGACGCTGTTGCGCCGTGCGGACACTGCGATGCGGCACGCGCGCAACGAGGGCGGCGACTGCTATTTCTTCTATGCGGCGGATGGGGACAAGCGCGCCGAAGAACGCTTGTACCTCGAAGGCAATCTGCGGCGCGCCATCGAAAACGGCGAGATGTCGGTTCATTACCAGCCGCAAGTGGCTGCCAGCGACGGCAGGTTCATCGGCATGGAGGCGCTGGTGCGCTGGAAGCATCCGGAGATGGGCATGGTGTCGCCGGGGCGGTTTATCCCGGTTGCCGAGCAGACCGATCTGATTGTGGGTATTGGCGCGTGGGTGATGGAGGAAGCCTGCCGCCAGACCAAGCAGCTGATGGACGACGGCTTTCACGTGGGGCATGTGGCGGTGAATTTGTCGGCGCGACAGTTTCGCGACGAGCATCTGATAGACAAGGTCAGCGAAATTCTGGCGCGCACCGGATTACCTGCAAGACACCTTGAACTCGAAATAACCGAGAGTCTGGCGATGAACGACGTGGACGCGGTAGTCGCCAAACTCAAGAAATTAAGATCGCTCGGTCTGCAACTGGCGATTGACGACTTCGGCACCGGGTATTCCAGCCTGAGCTATCTGCGGCGATTCCCCATTGACCGCCTGAAGATCGACCAGTCTTTCACACGGGAAGTGACCGCATCCAATGATGGGGCCGCCATCGCGCATGCGGTGATCCAGTTGGGCCACGCGCTAGACCTGCGGGTGATCGCGGAAGGGGTCGAAACCGACGGGCAGTTACAGTTTCTGCGCGAGAACGAGTGCGATGAAATTCAGGGTTACTTTTTTTCTCGTCCGCTGGAAATGACGGCGTTGCGCGCCTTGCTTGCGGCCAGCGTGCCGGCGGACGTGCCGCACGGTCGCGCGCCGGGCGCCCGCGTGTTTCTCAAACCCGCCTGAAAACGATATCCCACACGCCGTGACCGAGCTTTAAACCGCGCGCTTCGAACTTGGTGCGCGGGCGGTAGTCGGGGCGCTCGGCGTAGCCGGTGGTGGTGTTGGCGGTATTCATCAACGCCGGTTCGGCTGATAACACCGCGAGAATTTGTTCCGCGTACTCATGCCAATCTGTCGCCGCGTGCAGATAGCCGCCGGGTTTGAGTTTTTGCGCCAGCAATGCAACCAGCGGCGGTTGAATCAGGCGCCGCTTGTGATGGCGCTTTTTCGGCCACGGATCCGGAAAGAAAATATGCACGCCGTGCAGACTGCCCGGCGCGATCCTATGCCGCAGCACTTCCACCGCGTCGTGCTGCATGATGCGCACATTGGTGAGCGCGCGCGCGTCGATCTGTTTCAGCAGGCTGCCGACGCCGGGGGTGTGTACTTCAATGCCGAGGTAATCGTTTTGCGGTTGCGCTGCGGCGATTTCCGCCGTGGTCTCGCCCATGCCAAAACCGATTTCGAGAATTTTGGGCGCCGCGCGGCCAAACAAATGTTCGAGATCGAGCGGTGCTTCGGCATACGGCACACCGTAACGCGGCAGCAGCGTTTCGTGCGCGCGTTGCTGGGCGTTGGAGACGCGCCCCTGGCGCAGCACGTAGCTGCGGATGTGGCGCGGCTCAGTCACAGTGTTATTGCTTAACTATTTGTTTATAAACGATTATTTAAAAAAGCCATTCACGCCTTGCCGATCATGCCGGCGGTCGGCGAACTGGGAGAAGCCGAGTAAAGTTTCTTCGGCATGCGCCCCGCGCGCCATGCTTCACGCCCCGCTTCGACGGCTTTTTTCATCGCCGAGGCCATCAATACCGGATCGCGCGCGGTGGCAATGGCGGTGTTCATCAACACCGCGTCGCAGCCGAGTTCCATCGCTATGGCCGCGTCGGAGGCCGTGCCGACACCGGCATCCACCACCACCGGCACCTTGGCGTTGTCGATAATGATTTGCAGATTCCACGGATTCAGTATCCCCATGCCGGAGCCGATCAGCGAGGCGAGCGGCATCACCGCGACGCAGCCGATTTCCTCAAGTTGTTTGGCGATGATGGGATCATCCGAGGTATAGACCATCACCTTGAAGCCGTCTTTGACCAAAGTCCTCGCCGCGCCGAGGGTTTCGACCACGTTGGGATAAAGCGTTTTCGGGTCGCCCAGTACTTCGAGCTTGACCAGCGTGTGGCCGTCGAGCAGTTCCCGCGCAAGGCGCAAGGTGCGCACCGCATCGTCGGCGGTGTAGCAGCCGGCGGTATTGGGCAGCAGCGTGTACTTCGACGGCGGAATCGCGTCCAGCAGGCTCGGTTCGTTGGGATTTTGCCCGATGTTGGTACGGCGTATCGCTACCGTGATGATTTGCGCGCCGCTGGCTTCCACGGCGGCGCGGGTTTCGGCGAAGTCCTTGTACTTGCCGGTGCCCACCAGCAGGCGCGAGGCAAAGGAAAGCCCGCCGATCAGCAGGGGATCCGGAATTTCGTGTGGGGTCATCAAAGGACGCTCCAAAGGTAGCAAAATGTAACGGTAAAACTTTGGCTATTACCCGCCGCCCACGGCTACAACAATTTCGATTTTATCGCCGTCGTTGAGTGGTTGGTTTTCCAGCGCGCTGCGCGGCACAATCTCGCCATTGCATTCGAGGGCTACGCGTTTGCTCGCGAGACCCAGCGCCATGACCAGGCCTGCGCAGGTTAACGGTTGCTCGAATTGGCGGAGATCGCCATTGACGGTTACGGAAATCAAGGCCGGTGCGTTAAAACCATGTGATAAAACGAGTAAACCAGGATCAACACAATATGAAAGACTGCAAACGGTTTGTTACGGTAAAGATTCCGCAGTCGCCACGGTCAATGATAATGAATAGGGGACAGATGGCGCATTTTACCGGGTCTCGGCGTTATTGGCGAAACGCCGCGCCAACGGCGGTTTACAATGGCAATCTGGAATGGTTATCGCGCCGGGTCAGCCCATGGTTTTTGCCAGGGTATCCGGTGGGCGGTTAAAAGAACACGGGAGATAACATGCTGAGTTGGATAGGCGGGCGAAAAACCACGGGCGCGTTTCCGGCGAACAAGCGTGCGTGCGATGTCATTGTCGCCTTGCCGCAGAACAATGCCGTGGCGGCCGTGAATTCGATTACCGAAGCGCTCGAAAGCATCCGCGGTGTCGAGGCGATGAAGCTGGATGAGCGCTACGATGAAATTCATCAATTGGACCTAGCCGCGCTGGCGTTTACGCGCACGCTGTTGCGTGAATATTTGAATACATCACGGCAGAAAAAACTGCGCGAAGCTGAATTATGGAACTGCGCATATGGCTGCTGGAGTGAATTGGCCGCGGCCTATGTGGATTGTGTGCAACGTTATTCCGCCGACGGGCAGGGCGCGGTGGCCTTCCGGCTCAAGGTAGCAGTGGCGCTGGCGCGCGCCTTGCGCGCGCTGCGGCGACAGTTGCAATGGACGCGAATTCGTTATGCCGCGCCCAGCGCCGAGTTGTGGTCGGGCCTGGCGAGCCTGTATTCGTTTAGCGAAGGCAGACGGGTGGACGACAGCGTGCTGATTTATGCCGGCGAGACCACCACCATCAAGAGCGAGTTTCTCAAGACCCTCATGCAGTCGGCGCTGTCCTGCGAAAACCTTCAGCCGCTGGGGCAGGATCTTGCCACTCAGGTGGTGGCCCACTATGCACCGATGTTTGTGTTGTCGAAGACGGCGGATACGGGATGCACGCACTGGTTTGATCTCGGAAATCCGCAGGCGCCGGCACGCACCACGCGCGCGCCGCGGCCCGATGCCGATGTGCGGTATTTTGGCGCGGGCGCCGCCGCGCAGTCGCTGGAAAAAGCGCTTGCGCACCTTGATAAAACACGCGAAATGCCGCCTGGACTGGCACTGGAGGAAAGCACAGACCCGGCATTTGCGCGATCGATACTGGATCACGTGTTTCAGGATTGGTCCGGCAAGACGCAGGCGCGGCTGCACGAGCGGCAAAAAATCAACGCGCGCATTACCGTGGTGCCCGGCTTCAAGGATATTTTGCGCACACTGGAATTCGTGGTGAGCGACTCGCTGGATTTTACCGAACAGCCGACGGCGGAAAGCTGGGTGGTGGATGATGTGAGCGCGGGCGGCTACGGTGCGGTGCTGCCGGCGGTGGCGGGCGATTGGGTGGAAGTCGGCAGTCTCGTGGGTGTTGAAGGCGATGTGCCGCGCGACTGGCGCGTGGGCGTGGTGCGCCGCGTGTTACGCATTGCGGGAAACCAGCAGCGTGTGGGTGTTCAGGTGCTGAGTCAGAGCGCGGCGCTGGTGCGCATGCGTCGTGACGATCAGCGCAATGCCGATCCGGGGATATCGCAACGGCTGTCGCTGGATCTCGCGATTTTGCTCACCGCCGATGCGGCCAATCAGGACGCGGTTGAAGTGCTGGTGCGCAGCGGATCGTTTACCAACCGTGAAGATGTATATATGTCAGTCGGTAAGCAGCACATCGTGCTGCGGCCCAAAGCCGTGGTCGAGCGTAACGCGGCGTGTGAACGGGTAGCGTTTACCGTGGTAAAAAGCGGCTCGTGAAACTCCTGACGATGGCGCGGTGCGCATGGTGACGACCGTGCGGCTGGCGACGACCTTTACGACGACCTCATGCACCCCGCGCGATTAGCGCGCCTTCAATTCCGGCGGTTCCAGCAGCACCGCATATTCACGCACGGTGTTGGAACCGGGGCCTGACAGTTCGATCAACAGCCGTAGCGTGGCGTCATTCACCGGCTTTAGGGATTCGACGCGAATGATGCCGCGGCCGTCTTTCCCGGTTTGAATCGCGGCGCGCAGCACCAATGTGGAGCCGAGGTACGGAATATCCGCGCGCCGATGCGCTTCAACCGGGGCAATGCGTGCCGACAGCGATTCCAGCTCACGCTTGTCGCGGGTGACCACTTCAATTTCCGCGATCAACGGCTGGCCCAGCAAAGACTTTACGCTGATGGGGCCCATGCCCGCGGCTAACGCGCCGGCATTGCCCCATAACGACGTGCCCATCGCGATAGCCATTACCATTACCAAACCGATCCACCGGGTGCTGCCGCGCGCCGTAACAGGTTGTTGAATCCATGCCATTTTATTCATCGCCTTCCGAAGGTTGATTGTCGGTGGCCGAGGCGCACCCCACGTCAGTGCCCGGCGTGCGCGTATCATAATCCAATGTGCCGGTATTGTGTTCCCGCCCTGGGCGGGTGCTGAAGTTGCATGCTCCGGGCGTGGTTTTTCGCTACAATGCTCACCCACATGAACTTCACACGCCATCATGCTTAATTGGTTCGGCCGCCGGGAGCCGCGCGCCAAGTCGAATTATCGCGCCGCGCGCGACGTGGTGTCCGATATTTCGGAAATCAACAGTCTGGAGGGCCTCGCAACGGTAACCGAGGCGCTCGGCGCGCTCACGGCCAGGCAGTTATTGTTGCAGGATCGTTTCGATGAAATCCATCTGCTCGATAGCGCGGGACAACCGCGGCTGGTGGAGTTGATCAAGGAATATCTGGCCACGCCGCGGCATAAAAAAGCCCGCGAGAGCGAGTTGTGGGGCGGCGCTTACCGGTATTTGCAGGCACTTTATCACGCGTATCTTTTTTGTTTGCAGCGTTACGAAGCCGACCCGATGGGGTCGATGCGCTTCAAGCTGACCTTGCCGATTGCCCTGGGCCGGGCGCTTCGCGCCTTGCGTTTGCAGCTCAAGTGGGCGTTGCTGCGCTACACCGTTCCGGAGCAGCATATCTGGGTGGAAATGGCCGGTTTGTACACCTTTGCGTTGACCAATGGCGTTGCCGAAAACGAGGTGCCGCTCTACCCGGGCCGCCCGATCACCGTGCGCGAGGAGTTTGTCAAAGGTTTGATGGTCGCGGCGTCCTCCAATGATACGTTGCAGCCGGCGGAACTGGATCTCGCAACACGCCTGGTGGATCACTACGCCAAGCATTTTATTATTGCGGAAACGCCGTTTGACGGATGCACGCATTGGATCGACATGCGAAATCCGGGGCCGCCGGTGCGCACCACCAAAGCGCCCGCCGAAGATGCGTCGGTGCGGTATATCGGCGCCGGTGTCGCGCTGACCGAACTGGTGGCGGTGGAATCCCAGTTCGCCTATTCCGGCGCCATGCCGCCGGAGCTGGTGTATTACGATAATCAGGACGATCAGTCGCTGCTGAAGGTGATCAAGCATCTGGCGCAGGATTGGGCGGGCAAGACGCAGGCGCGCAAGGATGAGCGCCGGAAAGTCACCTCGCGTGTCACGGTGGTTCCCGGGCTGCCGGAAATTTTTCGCGCACTGGATTTTGCAGTGAATGACTCGCTGGATTTCACGGATCAGCCGGCCGCGGAAAGCTGGATCGTGGAAGACGCGAGCGAAGGCGGTTATGGCGCGGTGATTCCGTCGGTGGCCGGTGACTGGGTGGAGGTGGGCAGCGTAATCGGTATCGAGGGCGCATCGATTCGCGATTGGGGTATCGGCGTGATACGCCGCGTCAATCGCATGGACGGCAATCTGCAGCGCGTGGGGGTGCAGCGGCTCGGCAGCGGCGCGCAACTCGTCACGCTGGAACAGAAACTGCCGCGCAAGGATGCGAAATCCACCGCGCGTGCGGCGCCGGAATCCGCGGTGTTGATTACGCGTGATCCGGAGTCGCGGGATCAGGTGGAGGTGGTTGCGCGCAGCGGGATGTTTACCAGTCTGGTGCGCACCGAGATGATGCTCGGTGACCGCTTGTTTCGCCTTAAGCCGACCAAGATCGTGGAACGCAGCGCGCGCGTTGAACGCGTGGCGTTTCAGGTGCTGAAAATAAACCCGTAAAGCGATTCACGGCGGCGCGGCCGGGTTGCCGCCGCCGTTGTCGAGGCTTCGTGCCGCGGCTTATTTCTGGCGTTCACCGGCCGCCGGGCTCCCAGTTGATCCAGCCGTCGCTTTTTCCCAGCGCTTGATCCGCTCCTTGGCATCGTTCAGAGCACGGTCGCGTGCCGCCAGATCTTCTTCCAGCATACGCATCCGGTCTTCGATGGATGAGGCCGTGCTGCCGGGATTGCCGCTCGACAGCTTAACCACGGGTTTGCCGCCGTCCTTGGCTTTTGCGGGCGCCGCCGCCGGCTTGCTCGGCGGTGGGGGCGGCGGTGTTTTGGGTTTAGAGGTCGTGGGGGCATCGGCGGCCGCCGCCGGGCGGCTCGCGGCCCACGCCGTAGTTTGCGTACGCAACGCTTGCGCGGAATCCGCCTGAGGCAACGCCGCAATCTGATCGGCCGCCGGTATACGCAGGCGATGACCCGCCCTGATCAAATTCATGTTGTTGTTGATGAACGCCGAAGGGTTATGGCGGAAAATGCCCAGCATGGTCTGTTGCAGCGTGGCGTTTTGCGGGCGCACCTTGGCCGCAATACGCGACAAGGTTTCACCCGGACGAATCGGACCGTAATCGCTCTGCGTTGATGGGGCCGGCGGCGGTGCAAGGGGTTTATTGATATCGGCTTGAACCACGGGGGGCGTGGGCGCGGCTTCTACCGACCGGGGTGGTGTGTACTCGGGCGGATCCAGCAACACCGCGAATTCACGCGTCACCGGCCCTGACACCGAGCTTAGTTCGATGACCAGGTTAACGAACGGCTCAAGCACCGGTTTTACCGATGTGACGCGGATGTAGGGTTCCCCATTGGCGCGCCGCTCGATGGATACGCGCAGGCCGCCGGCACTGGCCGCGCCCGACGGCAGGTTGGAGCGTTCAGAGTCGCGCGCCGATCCCAACTTGACGCTCAGCGACTCGCGCTCCTGCGGGGATGCGGCAAGAATTTCAATCTCTACATTCAGGCTCTGTCCGAGTGATGAACGAACATTCACGTTGCCTATGCCGATGGCGCCGACAGTCGACGCGAATGCGGCAAGCACGGTAACGGCAAGGAATTTTTTCAGCATGGTATTGCGCATAAGTGACCTCGCGAGTTCAAATTCGAAGTGCAACTCTGATTAATAGGTTGGGTGGGCGAGGTGCGATAGCATCCGAGCCCCTCGACCACCAAGTTAAAGTTGCCAAGAATGAACTACACACACCTCA
>CAMDDY010000026.1 GCA_945893125.1 Bordetella parapertussis | reverse complement strand
ACGATCAACGGAGAATCCATCACGCGCCGCATTCCCGTGCGGCAAAACCTGGTGGATTTTTTGCGCGAAGAAATGGGCCTCACCGGCACGCACATCGGCTGCGAACACGGCGTGTGCGGCGCCTGCACCGTGCGGGTGGACGGCAACATCGTGCGCGGCTGTTTGATGTTGGCGGTGCAGGCCGAGGGCCGCACGGTCGAAACCATCGAGGGTTTATCGGACAGCGGCGAAATCGCCGATCTGCAAGAGGCCTTTCACAAACGCAACGCGCTGCAATGCGGCTTTTGCACGCCGGGCATGTTGCTCACCGTGCAGGATCTAGCACAGAAAAATCCGCAGGCCACGCGCGAACAAATTCGCGAACACATCTCCGGCAACTACTGCCGCTGCACCGGTTATCAGGCGATAGTTGACGCGGTGGAAACCGTGCTCACGGCACGCGGGAGCAAAGCGTGAATGCGCCCGGCTCAGTTGCGTGCCCCGAAAAATACATAGGGCAAAGCGTTCCGCGCGCCAACGCCAGGCGCTTGTTGCAGGGGCGCGGCACTTACACGGATGATCTGCGATTTCCAAGACTGGCGCATGCGGTGTTTTTTCGCAGCCCGCACGCGCATGCGCGCATTGTCAAACTCGATCTCGCCCAGGCGCGCGCGATGCCGGGCGTGATCGCCGTGGTCGATGGCGCATCGCTGGCGAAATTCTGCAAGCCGTGGGTTGCGGTACTCGGCCACTTGAAAGGCATCAAGTCACCCACGCAACACGCGATGGCTATTGATCGCGCCTGCTGGCAGGGTGAAGCCGTCGCGGCAATAGTCGCGCAGACGCGCGCGCAGGCCGAAGACGCGCTGGAGAAAATCGCTGTCGAGTGGGAGCCGCTGCCTGCCGTAACCGACATGGAAGACTCACTCGCGGGCAGACAAATCATTCACCCTGAGTTCAGCGACAACATCTGCTTCACCCGTGAGTTCGCCACCGACGGCGTGGACGCCGCCTTCGCCAAAGCGGATTTGGTGGTCGAAGAAACCTACGAATTCGGCCGCCACACCGGCGTCACGCTCGAAGGCCGCGCCCTGCTCGCGGACTATAATTCCGCTGAACACACGCTGACGGTGCATCACTCGACGCAGGCGCCGCACATGATGCAGGATATTTTTTCGCGGCATCTCGATATCCCCGAAGCCAATGTGCGCGTGATCGCCAAGGATGTCGGCGGCTCGTTCGGCATCAAGGTGCATGTCTACGCCGACGAAATGGCCACTGCCGCGCTGGCGGTGATGTTAAAACGCCCGGTGAAATTTATCGCCGACCGCATGGAATCGTTTTTGTCCGACATCCACGCGCGCGAACACAAAATCAAGTTGCGCCTCGCCTGCACCCAGGCCGGTGAGATTCTCGCGTTTGACCTCGACGATCTCACCGGCATCGGCCCCTACTCGGTGTATCCGCGCACCAGCGGCATCGAAGGCAATCAGGTGGTTAACCTCACCGGCGGGCCGTACAAACACCAGCAGTACCGCGCCAAACTCAACGTGGTGTTCACCAACAAAAATGTCACCTGCCAGTATCGCGCAGTCGGCCACCCCATCGCGGTTGCCATCACCGAAGGCATCGTCGATTTAGCGGCAAACAAACTTGGGCTAGACCCGGCGGAGTTTCGCCGCCGCAATCTGGTGCCCGATGATGCCTATCCGCACACCTCGGCGTCGGGCATGAAGATGGAGAAATTGTCGCACCAGCAGTGTCTGGATAAACTGTTGACGCTGATGAACTACGACGCCTTGCGCGCCGAGCAAGTTGTGTTGCGCCAACGCGGCGTGTATCGCGGCATCGGCCTCGCGGCGATGATCGAAGTCACCAACCCGTCGCCCGCGTTCTACGGTGTCGGCGGCGCGCGCATTTCGTCGCAGGATGGCGCAACACTGCGGCTCGAACCCACCGGCATGGTGACGTGTTTGGTAAGCGTCACCGAACAGGGCCAGGGCACCGAGGCCGTGTTTGCACAAATCGCAGCAGATGCAGTGGGCGTGAGTGTAGACCGCGTGCGCGTGATTACCGGCGACACCGCCGTCACGCCGTACGGCGGCGGCACCTGGGCCTCGCGCGGCGCCGGCATCGGCGGCGAGGCAGTGCTTCAATCGGGCAAGGTGCTGCGCTCGAACATACTGGACGTGGCCGGCGCGATACTGCAATCCAGCCGCGAAATGCTCGATCTCAAAGACAATCAAGTCATCGACGTGCGTACCGGCGAAGTAAAGATGAGTCTCACTGAACTGGGCCGTGTCGCCTACTTTCGCCCCGACACGCTGCCGATGGATTTTCAAAGCGAACTGATGGTCACCCGCCACTACACCCCGCGCGGCTATGGCTTTGCCTTCACCAACGGCATACAAGCGTCACTCGTCGAAGTCGATATCGACACCGGCTTCGTTAAACTGCTCAAACACTGGTGCGTGGAAGACTGCGGCACCATCATCAATCCGCAACTCGTCGATGAACAAATCCGCGGTGGCATCGTGCAGGGCATCGGTGGTGCGATGACCGAGCATTGTCTCTACAGCAACGACGGCCAATTGCAGAACGGCACCATGGCCGATTATCTGGTGCCGATGGCCGGCGAAATGCCCGACATGATCCTTGGCCACGTCGTCACGCCGACCAAGACTTCAGAACTCGGCGCCAAAGGCGCGGGCGAAGCAGGCACGGCAGGCGCGCCCGGCGCGATCATGAATGCCATCAACGACGCGCTGCTGCCGTTCAAAGCGCGTGTGACCGCGCAGCCGTTTACGCCGGAGCGGGTGCTGCGGGCGCTGGGGAAAGTTTGACATTCACCATGATTCCGTGTGCGGAGAAAAAGCCATGCAAGTAACTCGGTTGGGTGATTTCGAAATTCAGCGCATCAGTGAATTCGAGGGGCCGTTCATCGCGCCCGAGGTATTTTTTCCGGATTACGATCCCGAGGTATTGCGCGCGAATCCGGATATGACCGGCCCGCGGCTGATCGATCCGGTCACTGGCAAACTCATCTTCAGTTTTCATTGTTTTATCGTGAAGACCGGACGTCACACAATCCTCATCGATGCCTGCATCGGCAACGACAAGGAGCGTCCGACGCGGCCGCAGTTTCATCGCGCGCAGTCACCGTTTCTCGCCGACCTCGCCCGCGCCGGCGTGCAACCCGAGGCAGTCGATTACGTGATGTGTACGCACCTGCACTGGGATCACGTCGGCTGGAACACGCGCCTCGACAACGGGCGCTGGGTGCCGACCTTTCCCAACGCGCGCTACGTCATGGCGCGCCGCGAGTTCGAGCACTGGCAGGGCGTGCAGCAACGCGGCGAGGAATCACCGCACCGCAATGCGTTCGAGGACAGCGTGCTGCCGGTGGTGCGCACCGGGCAATCGGTGCTGGTCGATGACGATTACGCGATGGAAGACGGCCTGTGGTTTGAAAGCGCGCCCGGCCACACGCCGGGCAACGTGGTGATCCACGCGCGTTCACGCGAGGAGCGCGCGGTTTTTCTCGGCGATGTAATACATCATCAGTTTCAGTTGATGCAGCCGGCGTGGTCTACGCTCGCCTGCACTGACCGCGAGCTGTCACGCCGGACGCGCACGCGGCTGATCGAGGAATACGCCGCGAACGGCACGCGTTTGCTGCCGGGGCATTTCCCCGCGCCGACTGCGGGACGCATCGTGCGGCAGGGCAGCGCCTTTCGATTTGCATTTGAGTAGCTCGCCATGAAAATTTCAGGACTTCTGCTATTGGCCCTGACCGCGTGTTCCGCCACAGTGACATTCGCGGCCAGCGCCCCCACTTATCCTTCGCGTCCCATCCGTTTTTTGCTGCCCTTCGCACCCGGCGGCAGCGCCGACGTGATCGGGCGCGTGCTTTCGCCCAAGCTCGCCGAAGCCATGGGCCAGCCCTGGGTGGTCGACAATCGCGGCGGCGCGGCGGGCAACATCGCGGCAGAGACCACGGCACGTGCGGCGCCCGACGGCCACACCGTGTTTCTGGGCTTAAGCACCATCGTGACGGCGAATCCAGCGCTCTACAAACTCACGTTCAGCATGGAAAAAGATTTGCAGCCCGTGACCACGCTCACGATGTCGCAGTATATTTTTGTGTTGAATCCGGGCGTACCGGCCAACAGCATCAAGGAACTCATCGCGCTGGCCAAACAAAAACCGCGCTCGCTGAATTATTCATCGGGCGGCGTGGGCTCGCCGCTGCATCTGGCGGTCGAGCTGTTTCAACGGCGCGCCGGCATCGAGATGGTTCATGTGCCGTACAAAAGCGGCGGCGCGGCCACTGCCGCCGTGGTCGCGGGCGAAGTGCAATTCGCCACTTCCAGCATTGCGTCGTCGATGCAGATGGTCAAAGCGGGCAGGCTCAAGGCGATTGCCACCACCGGCGCACAGCGCTCGCCGATTGCGCCGGAGCTGCCGACATTGATCGAGGCCGGCTTTGCCGGACTCGATATCAGTTCGTGGTACGGTCTGCTGGCGCCCGCCGGCACGCCCGCCGCGATTGTGCGGCGTATCCGCGACGAGGTGATCAAAGCGGTGCAACTGCCGGACGTGCGCCAGGCGCTCACCAGTCAGGGTTTGCAGATCGAAACCAGCACGCCGCAAGCATTCGCGGCGCGCATCCGCGCGGACACCAAAACGTGGGCAGAAGTCATCCAATCGACCGGCATCAAGGGTGAGTAGACGCAGCCGGCAGGGGTAAACTACCGTTATCATTGCTGAACTTCACACCTTTCAATAGAAAGCACCGCATGCGTATCACGGATTTGAAGGCATCCATCGTCGAGACCGATATTCCATGGGATTCGCAGGATGCCAGCCGCGGCAAGATGCAGGGCGCGGTGGTGCAGATTTTCACTGACGCCAATATCACGGGAACCTATTTCGCCTGGGAACGGCTATCGACGCGGCGCGGCCTGGCCGACACGCTGATTTATGCCGTCAAACCATATCTCTTGGGCAAAAACCCGTTTGATCGCGAATTGATCTGGCAAACACTGTCGTCGTGGAGCCGCAAAGGGTTGCCGATGATCGGCGCGGGCGCCATCGACGTTTGCCTGCGGGACATCGCGGGAAAAGCGTTCGGCGTGCCGGTGTATCAACTGCTGGGCGCGTATCGCGAAAAAATGCGTGTGTATGCCAGCACCTCCACGCTCGGCAAACCGGCGGATTACGCGGACGTGGCCAAACAACTGTGCGCGCAGGGTTACACCGCGATGAAGCTGCACGTGAAGGGCACGCCGGCCTGGGACATCGAGGCCTGCCAGGCGGCGCGCGCCGCCGCGCCGGACCTGGACATCATGCTCGACGCCAGTGGTCACTACGACCGGCGCCAGGCCTTGCAGGTGGGGCGTGAAATTGAAAACCTGAATTTTCGCTGGTACGAATCGCCACTGGATGATAACGATATCGAAGGCCAAACGGAGTTGGCGCGCGTGCTGGACATTCCCATTGCGGGCGCCGAGTACCTGTATGAATGTAATCCCGCGCACTTTGCGCCGTACATCGCCGGCCATGTGGTCGATATCGTACGCACCGACGCGCGGCGCGGCATTACGCCGGCGAAAAAATCGCCGACATGTGCGCGGGATTTCATATGAATTGCGAACTGCATTCCTGGGGCTCGATCATCGGGCAAGCCGCCAATCTGCACGTAATGGCCGCGATCCCGAACTGCGAATTCTTCGAGCAGGCGGTGCCGCTGGAACGCTTTGAAGTGTGCGCCAAGGATCACTTCACCATCGACAGCGAAGGTTATGTGCATGTGCCGGTGAGGCCGGGCATGGGCGTCGAACTGGATTGGGATGAAATCGACAAACGCACGGTGTATCGGGCGTAGGATCGTTGGTCGTTGGAAGTTTTTAGTTTTTAGTTTTTAGTTTTTAGTTTTTAGTTTTTAGTTTTTAGTTTTTAGTTTTTAGTTATAAATTTGGAGAATTCGCGGCAATGATGAATTCAATTAAATTGTTATTGCAATCGCTCGTTTGCATTGCCATCTGCGCCGCCGCAACCGCGGCATCGGCGCAAGCCACGTACCCGGCGAGGCCGGTGCGCTATGTCGTGCCGTATCCGCCGGGCGGCAGCACGGATCCGATTGCGCGGCTGATCGGTGTTAATCTCGGTGCGATCTGGGGCCAGCAGGTGGTGGTGGAAAACCGCGCCGGCGGCGACACCATCATCGGCACCGGTATTGTGGCGAAAGCCCCGCCTGACGGCTACACCATCCTGCACGCGGCCACCACGCACGTGATCATTCCGCTGCTGCACAAAAATCTGCCGTTCGATTCGATGCGGGATTTCGCGCCGGTCGCGACCATTGCGCGCAATGAAAAACTACTGGTCACTCACCCGGCGGTACCCGCCACAACGCTGGCTGAACTGATTGCCCACGCCAAAGCGAACCCCGGCAAACTCAACTTTGCGATGACCGCCAACGGCAGCGCCAATCATCTGGCAAACGAAATGCTCAACATCATGGCGGGCATACGCACGCTGCAAGTGCCGTATAAGGGCGCGGGCCCCGCGCTCACGGATTTGATGGGCGGCCATGTGCAAATGTTGTTTGCGCTGCCGATCTCGGTGATTCAACACATCAAGGGCGGCTCATTGCGCGGCATCGCACTTTCCGGCGACAGCCGCTTGCCGGCGCTGCCGCGCATCGCCACCTTCACCGAAGCGGGGCTGCCAAAGTTCGAGGTCAGCACCTGGCAAGGCATGCTCGCGCCGGTGCGCGCGCCGCCCGCCATCATCAGCAAGTTGTCGCGTGAAGTCGCGCAGATACTCGCCACGCGCGATGTGCAGGACAAACTCATTGTGCAAGGCGCGGCGCCGTTTGTGTCCACGCCGGATCAGTTTGCAACGCTGATGAAGGCCGAGTCGGCGCGCTACGCGAAAGTGATCGAGGCTGCGAACATTCGCCTGGATTGATCTTAACTATTTGTTTTTAAACAACATTTATACCACCACACAGCAGAAAGTTCTCCCATGACCATTCGATCGCTGCAACACATCGCGCTCACCGTGCCGGATGCCGCCGCCGGCAAACAGTTTTATACCGATTTCGGCTTGCAGGCGAAAGACGATAGCGCCGGCGCGCAAGTGGTCATGCGCTGTCACGGACGCGATCAGGATCAGATCGTGCTGATCGAAGGCGCGAAAAAACGCCTGCACCACGTCTGCTTCGGTGCGCGCGCCGAAGCGATCAAAGCCATCACACAACGGCTGGAACAAAACGGCCACAAGCTCGTCGATGCGCCGCGCGAATCTCCCGCGGAGGGCATCTGGTTTACAGACCCCGACGGCGTGCTGGTGAATGTGCGCGACGCCGCGCCCGCGCCGTGGCTGCCCGCGCCCGAATGGAAAATCAATAATCCCGGTCATCTAAATCGCGCGGGCACGGTGGGCCACCCGCCGCGCGGCATGCCGGTGCAGCCGCGGCGGCTCGGTCATACGTTGCGCTTCACCGCAGACCTCGACAAACAAACGGACTTTTATACGCGCATCGTCGGCATGAAACTCTCTGATCGTGCCGCGGACATTGTGTCATTCATGCGCAGCGGCGAAGGCGGCAGCGATCATCATGTAATGGGCTTTATCAAGAGCGACCGGCCCGGCTTTCACCACGCCAGTTTTGAAGTCGCCAACCTCGACGAACTCGGCGTGGGCGCCTGCCGCATGCTCGACAAAGGCTATCGCAACGGCTGGGGCATGGGGCGGCATGTGATCGGCTCGAATTTCTTTCATTACATCCGCGACCCGTGGGGCAGTCTGGTTGAATACTTCTGCGATGTTGACTACATCCCCGCCGACTACGACTGGATACCCAGGGATTACCCGCCCGCCGATGCGCTGTATGCGTGGGGGCCGAACGTGCCGGATGATTTCGGCGTGAACTTTGAAGCGGGTTGACAAGGCCGCAAGCGCGCCCCCATCATAGCCGCGATAAGACACGGAACACGAGGCCATAGAAGCCTCGGTTTTGAAAGTTTTCATCCAAAGGAGGTTTTCACCATGAAATTGATTCGTGCAATCGTTGCCGTAGTCAGCGCGGTTCTGCTGATGGGATCGGCGTCGCTGTTTGCGCAAGCCACGCAACCCGTAAAAATCGGCATGAGCATGCCGCAAACCGGCTCGCTCGGCGCCGGCGGCCAGGCGGCGCTGCTGGCACTGCGCATGTGGGTCGAGGACGTAAATGCCAAGGGCGGTTTGCTCGGTCGCAAGGTCGAATTCATCGTCTATGACGATCAAACGAACCCCGCGCTCACACCCGGCATTTATACCAAGCTGCTCGACATCGACAAGGTTGATCTGTTGATCGCGCCCTACGGCACGGTGCCCACCGGGCCGATCATGCCGCTGGTGAAGCAGCGCGGACTGCTGCTGATGGGCAACTTTTCGTTTCAGGCGAACCGCACGGTGAAGCACGACATGTGGTTCAACAACGCACCGTGGAACGACGCTTCGAGCTGGTCGGACGGCTTTTTCAAAGCCGGCGAGAAGGTCGGCGTGAAGACCATCGCAATTCTTGCCGCCGATCAGGAGTTCGCCCAGAACCTAGCCAACGGCGCGCGCGAGCTCGCCAAGAAGGCCGGCTTAAAAACCGTGTATGACCAGAACTATCCGCCGGCGACGGTGGATTTCTCCGCCATGATCCGCGCGATCCGCGCCGCCAAACCCGACATGGTGTTTGTCATGTCCTATCCAAACGACTCTGTTGCCATCGTGCGCGCGGTGAACGAAATCGGCGTGGGCGACTCGGTGAAGCTCTTCGGTGGCGGCATGGTCGGACTGCAATTCACGCCGAACATGGTGGCGCTCGGCTCGTCGCTTAACGGCATCGTCAACTACAACTCATGGGTGCCGGGCATCAAGCATCCCGGCATTGACGAGTTCCTGGAGCGCTACGCCAAGCGCGCGGCGGAAGCAAAAGTCGATCCGCTCGGCTTTTATCTGCCGCCGTTCAACTACGCCATCGGCCAGATGATCGAGCAGGCGGTCAACGCCACCAAGAGCCTGGACCACAAGGTACTGGCGGCCTACCTGCGCAAGAGCGAGATGCGCACCATCGTCGGCCCGATCCGCTATGGATCCGACGGCGAGTGGGCGACACCGCGCGTGGTGCAGGCGCAGTTCCGCGGCGTAGTGGACAAGAATACGGATCAGTTCCGCCAGCCGGGCAAGCAGGTGGTGCTGTTCCCGGAGCAGTACAAGACCGGCGACGTGATCGCACCGTTCGAGAAGGCGCGCAAGTAAGCATCACCGTCATTCCCGCGCAGGCGGGAATCCATAATACGGTGCCATATGGCACATCGTATGGATTCCCGCCGCAGCCTGCCCTCGAATGCCTTAGTCGGGGGCGGGAATGATAAGGTTTGTCTTGCGTGCTTTGCCCAACGCCGTGGCATTTATATCTATACCCACGGAATAGTCCAATGAATCCTAATTTGTAACCACGCAGGATAAAAACCCTTGTTCTCGTTAGACCTTCTGCGCGACGCACTGGTGTTCGGCTTGCTGCTGGGCTGCTTCTACGCGGCGGTCAGCGTCGGCCTCACGGTAGCGTTTGGCCTGCTCGACGTGCCGCACATCGCGCACCCGGCGTTTTTGGTGCTGGGCGCCTACTGCACGTGGCTGCTTAACAGTCGTTATGGCTTCGACCCCATCGTTGCCGGCATCGTGCTGATGCCGGTATTTTTCCTGCTGGGGATGGCGGTCTATCGCTTCTATTACGAAACATTTGAACGGCGCGGCAGCGATGCCGGGCTGCGCGGCCTGGCGTTTTTCTTCGGCGTGGTATTTATCATTGAGGTCGGGCTGGTGCTGCTGTTCGGCGTCGATCAGCGTCTGGTCGAGGCCGCCTACATCGGCAAGAGCCTTGACATCGGCGACATGCGTCTGCCGCGACGCATGCTGGTGGCGTTCGCGATGGCGCTGGTGCTGACCATCGGCTTGGCACTCTATCTGTCGAAAACATTCACGGGTCGCGCCATCAAGGCGGTGGCGCAGGACGAGACCGCGCTCAGATTGATGGGCGCGAATCCGGTGCGCATCAAGCAATGGGCGTTCGGCATCGCCACTGCGGTCACCGGGCTGGCGGGCGCGCTGCTAATCATCGTCGGCCCCGTCGAACCCACCCTCGATCGCGTGTACATCGGACGCACCTTCTGCGTGGTGGTGCTGGCGGGGCTGGGCAGCATGTCCGGCACGCTGGTAGCCGGCATCATTCTCGGCGTCTCGGAAACCATCGTGCTCACCATGCTCGGCGCGTCGTGGGCGCCGGCGGTGTCGTTTGGGCTGCTGCTCATCATGCTGGGCATCCGACCGCAAGGGCTGTTTGGTAAGTAAGTGGACAGCGAACACACGATGAAAGAGCGCGGCTACGGATTCTGGATCGGTTCGGCCATGGTGCTGGCGTTATCGTGCCTTGCTGCTGTCACCATCAAGAACGAGTATTACTTTTACGCCGCCTACGTGGTGATCCAGTTCGTGGTGCTGGCTACCGCATGGAACATCCTCGGCGGCTATGCGGGCTATGTGAATTTCGGCACCAGCGCGTTTTTCGGCTTGGGCGCGTACATCGCAGTGATGCTGATTAAAGCCTTTAACCTGCCGCTCGGATTGCAGATACTCATCGCCGCAGCGGTCGGTGGCGCGCTGGGTTTCGGCGTGGGATTACTCACGCTGCGGCTTCGCGGCATATTTTTTTCCATTGCCACTGTCGCCATTACCATTATCATCGAGACCGCGATCATCAACTGGCGCTTCGTCGGCGGCGCTACCGGCATCCAGATTCTGCGCCCACCGGTGATGGAACCCTTCGATTCGTACACCAAAATGCTGTTCGTGTGCGTGGTAATCCTCGCGATTATTGCCGTCGCCATTGCGCGTTACGTTGAAACCTCATGGATCGGGCGCGGCCTGCGCGCGATTCGCGACAACGAAGAAGCCGCTGAATGCACCGGCGTGCCCACCCTCAAATTAAAACTCGCTGCCTGCGCGATCTCCGGCGCATTGATGAGCGCGGCCGGCGCACCGCTGGCAATGTATCAAAGTTTCGTCGAACCTGCATCGGCGTTTAACCTGACGTATTCGGTGTCGGCGCTCGCCATGCCCATCATCGGCGGCACTTCACACTGGATCGGGCCCGTAGTCGGCGCGATTCTGTTGGGCACCGTGCAGCAAGTGGTTACGGTAACTATTTCATCGGAACTCAACGTGCTGGTGGTCGGCGTGCTGCTGGTGGTGTTTGTGGTTGCGGCGCCGCAGGGGATTGTGGGGCTGTATGTGAAATTGCGCGAGAAGATCAAAGGCAAAAATTCTTAGACACAGATTTACGCAGATTTACACAGATTAAAACCTATAAACAAACGCTTACGCATACATCGCTCATCGTCGATTGAATTCGCTTTTATCTGCGTTCATCTGCGTAAATCTGTGTCAAAAAAGAAGTTGACGATTAATCCAATGACCGAGCCGCTACTCAAAATCACCAACGTCACCAAGCGCTTCGGCGGGTTTACCGCGCTGGATGGCGTGGACCTTACCGTTGCGCCCGGCGAGCGTTTTGGCTTGATCGGCCCCAACGGTTCGGGCAAAACCACTCTGATCAACTGCATTTCGGGTTCGCTGCGCAATGAAAGCGGTTCGATTGCGTTTTTGGGCGAGGAAATATCATCGCTGCCCGCTTACCAGCGCACGCGTCGCGGCATTGCGCGCAGTTTTCAGATCCCGCGCCCGTTTTCCAGTATGACCGTGCTGGAAAATCTGCTGGTGCCGCTGGAATTCGTCAGTCACCTGCACACGCTGCATCGGGCCGACACCCGCGCCGAGGCCATGGAAATACTCACGTCAATCAGCCTCGCCGACAAGGCACATACGCAATCGAACCAGTTGTCACAAGTCGAACTGCGCAAAATGGAATTGGCGCGCGCGATGGCGGCACGCCCCCGCCTGTTGATTTCCGATGAGGCGATGGCGGGCCTGTCAGGCAATGAGATCGACGAAGTGCTCGACATCCTGTTCAAACTCAACGCAACCGGCATCACCATCATCATGATCGAACACATCATGCAGGCGGTGATGCGCTTTTCGCAGCGCGTAATTTGCCTCGATGCCGGCAAAATTATTTGCGAAGGCGACCCTCACGCCATCGTCGCCAACCCGGACGTGCAGAGAGCATATCTTGGCGCTTGACCTCACCATCGAAAACGTTGACGCCGGCTACGGCGCGGTGCGCGCGCTCACCGGCGTGTCGATGCGCGTGGGCAACGGCGAAACCGCGGCGCTCCTCGGCACCAACGGCAACGGCAAAAGCACGTTGATGAAATGCGTGATGGGCATGGTGCGCCCCACGCGCGGCACGCTGATGCTCAACATCGACGGCGTCAAGCACGATCTCACGAAACTCTCGACCGAGGAAATCGTCAACCTCGGCGTGGCGATGGTACCCGAAGGCCGGCGTCTGTTCCCCCGACTGACCGTCGAAGAAAACCTGTTGCTGGGCGCCTTCCGTCCGCAGGCGCGCGCCGATATCGCAAAAAACATCGCCTTCTGCTACGAAGCATTTCCACTGCTGCAAGAGCGCCGCCGCCAGTTGGCGGGATCGATGTCGGGCGGCCAGCAGCAAATGCTTGCTATCGCGCGCGCGCTGATGTCTTCGCCGAAACTACTGCTGGTCGATGAACCTTCCGTCGGTCTGGCGCCGATACTGGTGTCGCAAACGATTACCAAGATCAAGGAACTGAAAGAACGCTACGGCCTCACCGTGCTGATGGCGGAACAAAACTTTCACCAGGCGATCCGCATCGCCGACCGCGGCTACATCATCGTGCATGGCGAAATTGTGTTTGAAGGCAGCGTCGCCGAGCTTGAGCAGAATGATCTGGTGAAGAACTATTACCTGGGCACTGCTGCGTAATGGGCAAGATGCGGATGAGCGCGGCGCACCCGTTGATTGCGAACATCGCGGCGACACGGAGAAAGCACATGACGTCTAAGACATTTTCCCTCCTGATACTCTCGGCAATCGCCGCATTCACGCTGACATCCGCCGGCGCGGCGGACTATCCCACACGGGTGGTGCGGATCGTGCTGCCGCAACCCGCGGGCGGCGGCACCGATGTGGTGGCGCGCGCCATTGCGGTGAAGCTTGGCGACGCCTGGGGACAGCAGGTGATCGTGGACAATCGTCCGGGCGCGAACGGCATCATCGGCATGGACGCCGTCGCCAAATCGAAACCCGACGGCTATACGCTGCTCTATGGCTTTAGTTCGGTGCTGACGATTAATACCTCGGTCTACAAGTCGCTGCCCTACGACACGCTGCGCGACTTCGCCGGAATATCTCAAACGGTGAGCAACACCATGGCATTGGTGGTGAATCCTCATTTGCCGGCGCGCTCGGTGAAAGAGTTGGTGGCGCTTGGTCGCTCGCGACCCGGCGAAATGCTCTTTGGCTCGTTCGGCGTCGGCAATCAGACGCACCTCACCGCCGAGCTGTTTCGCATTGAATCCAAACTCAAACTGCTGCACGTGCCGTACAAGGGAGAGACGCCCTCGATCACCGATCTGGTCGGCGGTCAGGTGGTGATGATGTTTTCGCCATCGGCGGGCGTCACACCTCACGTACGCACGGGACGATTGAGACTACTCGCCACCTGCGGCGAAAAACGCGCACCCGCCTTTGCGGATACGCCGACGATGATGGAATCCGGATTTCCCAAGGTGATTTCGACGGGTTGGGGCGGATTGCTGGCGCCGGCGGGTACGCCGCCCGACGTGGTGCGCAAAATTCAGCTTGAAGTCGTGCGCCAGATCCGGTCGCCCGAAGTGCGCGACAGACTGGCGCCTTTGGGCGCAGAGCCGGTCGGCACCACGGCGGAAGAATTTTCCGCCTTGCTCAAATCGGAAACCGAAAAGTGGGCGCACGTGGTGCGCGGTGCAGGCCTCTACCATAGCCAGTAATCGCGGGCACTCCGAACACCTGCACCATCAGGGAACCAGTACCGCACGCCCCGAAATTTCTCCCGCCTCGAATGCGCGGTGCGCTTCGGCCGCGCTGCTCAACGGAAATACCTTGTCCACCACGGGCTTGATGCGCCCGCCCTGAATAAGTGTAATCGCCTGTGCGATATCCTGCCGTCCCGCCGAACGGTTACCGGTGACCTCAATCTCCTCCGTGAACGGCCAGGTTGGCGTCTCCAGCACGCTGCCGCGCGGAAAGTAGCCCATGATCACCAGCCGCCCGGCCGATGCCAGCGCGGCGAGACTGGCCGAGAGTGTCTCGCGGGTCGCCACAAAATCCAGCACCACGTCTGCGCCCCACCCGTCCGTGAGGCGACGGGTCTCTGCGGTGAGATCGTATTGCTGCGTCGAGATCACCACATCCGCGCCCGCTGCCGCCACGGACGCGGTTCGCCGGGACGTGCGGATCGCCGCGATCACCCGCGCGCCGCACGCGCGCGCCATTTGCACGGCATGAATGCCCATCCCGCCACCCGCGCCGACGATGAGCACATTCTCGCCGGGACGGATACGCCCGCGCCCCGCGCACGCTTTAACCACGGGGCCTATCGTATTTGGAATCAGGCAAGCCTGCTCAAACGACACGTCATCGGGCAGCGCCACCAGATTACGCGCCGGCACCGTCACAAATTCCGCGTAGCCGCCGTCGCGATGCGCGCCGATCATGCCGCCGCGATGATTGCTCAACCCCGCGCAAAGGGTTTCGCGGCCCATGAGGCAATAGCGGCAGTGGCCGCAACTGATGTTGTTGCAAACCACATAACGCCGACCGATAGCGATACCTGCCATGTCTGCCACGACGGCGCCCAACGCCGCCAAGGTGCCGGCCGGGCCGTTGCCCAGGATACGCGGCAGCGGCACCTGCAGCGCCCGGCCACTGCGGAATTCCATCTGAAACAGATCCACGCTCACCGCGCCCACGCGCAACAGCACCTCGCCGGGCTGCGGCGCTGGGGTCGCGACGCTCTCCCATTTGAGATTCTCCGGCGGCCCGAATTCCCGGAGGACGATTGCGCGCACGTTAGTTGAGCTTCGCGTTCAACTCGTCCAGCGACAGCACCCACCCCAGCCGGCGCTCGATATTGGACAGTGCAAAGCGGTGCAAGTCCTCGCCGTAGGCCGAAGCCACGCAGTCGGACACGATCACTGTGCTGAAACCACGGTTGTACGCGCCGAAGGTTGTCGCCAACACGCAGGTGTTGGTGTTGCAACCGGCGACCAACAGCGTGTCTTTTTTCATAAAGCGCAACAACAATTCCAGCGGCGTGCCGAGAAACGCATCAAAGGTGCGCTTGCTATCGACCAGCAGATCGGACGGCTGCACATCGAGCGCCGCGACGATTTGGCCCTCGATGGAGCCGGGGCTTTTGTGGCGCGCGAAGTCACTCTTGCCATCCGGCGTAAAGGATTCCTTGAGCACCAGCATCGCACGCTCAAACGGATGCTGGCCGAGCAGCGGCGCTTCGTACACCGTGGTGACGTGAATAATCGCGATGCCGTGGCGGCGCGCCGTCGCGAGCAACCTGTTCGTGCCGTCGATCACGCGCTTGCACTCGGCGGCGGGCACCGGCAGCGAGGCGATCTCCGGCTCCAGATTGCCGCGCTGGCAGTCGATGGTAATCACTGCAGTCGTGGCGGCATCAATCCTGAGCGCCTGTTTCATGCGCTCGACCATGTTTGAACGGTCTATCAATTCGGTCATGGCACCCTCTTCATCGAGCCGCATGATCAATGCGGCGTGCATGTCCAGCCGCGAACCTGCCCGCCAGCGCATCACCCAACCAATCCGCGACATGCAAATAAAAATCCGGCAGACGGCTGCCGAAGGTGTGCGTTTCGTTTTCGTACACCCATAACTCCTTCGGACATTTGAGGCTATCGAAGAACGCCTCGGCATCTTCCAATGGGCATAGCTCGTCGAATTCGCCCATTGCGAGCAATGTCGGGCACTTGATTTTATCCACCAGCGGCGTGAGCGTCATCTGCGCGATCATCTTGTCGAACTCGGCTTCGTCGTGGATATTCGACATGTACATGTAGTTGGCGCGATAGGCCGGCTTGCTGTGCTTGAAGATGGTGTCTTTTTGCCCGTACACGCCCATCGCGCCGACGACGGCTTTCACGCGCGCATCATGCGCCGCGATGCGCGGCACCCAATAGCTGCCCATGCTCCAGCCGTAGGCGCCGATGCGACTTGCGTCGACTTCAGGCCGTTTTTCCAGGAAATTTATCGCCGCCGATCCCGCACGCTCGAAATTATCGAGTGTGACCCAGGTCTCGCGCACGTTGCTTTCGCCTTGGCCGGGGCCATCGATGGTGAGTGTGGCCATGCCGCGGCGGCGGAAGTGGTTGTGATAGGGGCTCGGCATGTATTCCTTGATGGTGTCCATGCCCGGCACCACCAGCACGCACGGCGCGTTCTTCACACCCGGCACGGTTTGCAGAATGCCGGGAATGGTCTTGCCATTCTCAAACGGAATCTCTACGCGCTGCACCGGCGCTTCATCAAACAGCGAGATGAATTTTTCATAGCAGCGGATCATGTGCCCGTACAACTCGATCTTGCGCGGCGAATTCATGTGCAGCACGCCGCACGCGGGGCCGTAGTACAAAGCCGCGCGGTAATAAAACTCGGCCGCGCTTTCGCGATGCCCGGCGGCTTCGGCTTCCATGGCGAGCGCTTCTTCCTGCTTGGCGGTGCGCACCCATTCCTTGACCACCGCGCCGGGTACCTTGATGCGCTCGGTGGTGCGCTTGACATCCGCCGGGCGAAAACCCCACTCGACGAACATCACCGCGCGAAAACCGAACACATCGAGCACTTTGTAGAACTCTTCGTTGACCCACTTTTGTCCTCTGCGGGCGTGGTCGATCATGAAACTCCCCTGAACAATGCATTGCGCGGATCGGCAATTTATAATTTAGTGTAGCATGGTCAAAAGTAAGGGACTACGAGCACTTTACGACTCGGGTTCACGATCAGGAGACGACCTTGAAATCTCGCAAGCATCGCATTCATTCCACGATATTGCTCGCGTCTTGCCTGATGATCGCGGGCGCCGCAATCGCGCAAAGTTTCCCGTCCAAACCGATACGCATCATCGTGCCGTTCGCACCCGGCGGATCGACCGATATCGTGGCACGCATGCTCGCGCCCAAATTGTCGGAGCACCTCGGGCAATCGGTCATAGTTGAGAATCGCGGTGGCGGCAGTACCCTCATCGGCATGGACTTCCTCGCCAAGTCGGCGCCTGACGGCCATACCTTGGGCGTCGCCACGCTGACCTTCGCGCTCAATCCCAGCCTGTTCAGCAAGTTGCCCTACAACACGGAGCGGGATTTCGCGCCGGTGAGTCTGGTTTCCATCGTGCCGTTCGTGCAGGCGATACACCCTTCAGTACCAGCGCGCTCCGTCAAGCAATTGATCACGCTGGCAAAATCCAAACCCGGCAGCCTGAATTTTTCGTCGTCCGGCAACGGCAGCGCATCACAAATGGCGGTCGAGCTTTTCAAGCACATGACCGGCACGGACATGGTGCATGTCGCCTACACCGGCGGCGGCCCCGCGCTGCTCGCGTTGCTGAGCGGGCAAGTATCGATCTTTACCATGAGCATTCCGGCGGGGCTGGCGCACTTCAAGTCCGGCAAGCTCGTCGCCCTTGGCGTCACCAGCGCCAAGCGCGACCCTACACTCCCCGATGTGCCCAGTATTGCCGAAGCGGGATTGGCGGGTTATGAACTTCTCGAGTATCAAGGCATTGTCGCGCCGGCCGCCACACCGCGCGCGGTGATCAACCGCTTACGCGACGACATCGTCAAATCTTTGAATACGCCCGACCTGAAAGAGCGCTTCATCAGTTCCGGCACAACCGTGGTGGGGAGTAACCCCGAAGAACTGGCGGATCACATCAAGAAACAAATCGCCATCTGGGCAAAAGTCATCAAGGCGGCGGGTATCCGCCTTGATTGATCGCTCGTGAGCACCGCGTTACCCGCGCTTCAACTCCTGAATCGACTTAACCAACTCGCCATCCGCACGCTTTAACGCCCGCGTCGCCGAGCGCGTGTTGCCGAAGGTCGGCACCCACTGCGAGTGTTTGCCCGCGCCGCCGGTGACGATGATGATGAGGTCTTCGGGTTTCGCCCACATATGCACCTGCGTATCGAGTGGTGCGTCGGCGAATTTTTCAGCGAGCTTGCGGCGGAAGCGCCGCTCGATGCTCTCTTTCGAAAACTTCGACATCGGCAGCGTCGCGCGCTCCCACAACCACGCCTTGACCTGCGCCTTGGTCATGCCGCCGCTGGCCACCGTGGCCGCGTGCTCCGGGCCGAACGCCATCACCGGCTGCCCGTCGTAATAGGCGTTATTGGCGCCGGTGCCGGGCATGGTGCCCGCCACCATGGTCAATATGCCTTCAGGCGTAATGCTTTCGTGATCGTTAATGTTGTGCGGGCCTTCCGCCGCCACCACCGTAACAGTGTTGGTGTCCCTGGCAAAACCGCGCTCCACGTGCAGCGGCTCCCACGGGCTGGCGTCTTCGTTCTCCGCCACGCAAAAGGTGAATTTGCACGGTGTCCCCGCAGTGGCCATGTCGCCGGTACCCGGTATCGCCGCACCGATATTCACCAGCGCCAGCCGCACCGCACGGCCTATCGCCGCGTTGGCGCGGAAATAATTGCCCATCACGTTGTGGCCCGAGTTCAGCCCCACTTCTTTCACGATCGGCCCATTAAAAATCAGCATCGGCGTACACGGATGCGTGGTGGCTTGCGTGCCATACAGGTTGTACTGCTCTTCGGACATGGCTTCGAGCGCCAGCAGCACCAGCGGGAAATACTCCGGCTTGCAACCGGCCATCACTGCATTGGCGGCCACGCGGATCGGCGTTGCCGCGCCAAAACGCGGCGGCACTTTAATAATCGGCTTGTCAAAATCGCGATCACAATAGCTCAGCATGCGCTCGACACGCTCCGGCGTCGGCGGAATTACCGGCAGGCCGTCGCTCCAGCCTTTGGCGCACAAAAATTCGTAGACGGCTTCGGGATCATCGTCGCACTCGACCATGGCGCCGGGCGCTTTCAGCATTGCACTCAGGGACTGGGAACTCACGTGCGTTTCTCCTTCACAACCTTTAGCAACTGCGGCAAGGCCACACCGGCCCGTTCAATCACTTTGTCCATGTTCAATCCACCGAGAGGATGTTGAATCTTTAGCAGCGGCAGATCGGGCACGCCAAACACCTTGGCCTGCGCCGTGCCGAGCTTCATAAACGTATCCGAACACACCACCGCGGCGATCAAACCGCGCTTGGTCAACTGCGCCATGTCGTGGACACTCCACGACGTGCACGAGCCTCAATCGGCCATGGCGCTGATCACGAGATCAGCCTCCTGCGCCAGTTCGTCGAGCACCTGATCCGTTGCCGGACGGCTGGAAGTGGGCTTGCGTTTAATCACCACGGAATCCACCTGGTATTCTTTTTTCACGCCTTCGACGATGAGCTTTAACAGGTGATCGGCATTGGCTTTGCTGTTGTCCAGTATGCCGAGGCGTATGCCCGCACTGCCCAGCGTGCGGTTTGATTTCAGCTGCTCGACCTCTTCTATTGGCGCGTCAGGTACTACGAGAAATATCTTTCCCATGATGGCTCCCTGTAAAAAAATTCAAAAACTAAAAACTATTGACGCAGATTTACACAGATAAACGCAGATTAAACCCCAAACCGTCATACCCGCGCAGGCGGGTATCCATAAGCCATCGCTAATGGCACAGTGTTATGGGTTCCCGCCTGCGCGGGAACGACAATGGATGGCGGATTCAAGTCTGAAGTGCAACCGCGTTATGATGCGAGTGTAGCTTCTTCCAGAAGACTTCGTGGGGTGTTTTGAAGCCGAGGCATTTTCTGGGGCGATGGTTGAGGTAGTGCATGGCGGCAGAGATGTCTTTTTTGGTGA
>CAMDDY010000025.1 GCA_945893125.1 Bordetella parapertussis | reverse complement strand
CAGACTGGTACTAGCTACGCGTTCACGCAACCCAACCATCCAGCCCATCCGGCCTGGGTGACCCGAACCATTGTTCGAAAAGGTGCGCAGTTCCATGTTCAACAAGTCGGCTATTTCGCGGGTGACGAGCCGGCGTTCGCAGCTCTTTTTAAGGCCTATCAGCAGACCAACGCGAAGATGATCGAGGACATGAACTCCAACGCGGCGCGACGGAAGCCGTAATGCCGCCCAACAAGCCATTCGAGCCGGACCTTCGCAAGCGGGCTTCGCCCGCCTACTTGGCCGCTCAATGGCGACGTTAGCCGTCATGATGAATTACTACGACAAATTTAGAGTGCAATGGCACTCCGTCGTGGCGCTCGCGCTCTTTCTGTGCTCACTCCTCGTGGTGGCAGCTGACTATCAGTCGATTCCTCAACTGGAAGGCCGGGTCACTGATGTAGCAAATGTGTTGTCTGTTGCGGATCGAGATCGCCTCGCTAAGACGCTTGCGCGCTACGAGCAGGAAACGTCTCATCAGTTCGCAGTCCTTTTAATTCCAACGTTATCCGAGGAGAGCATCGAGTCGTTCTCTCTGAGAGTGGCAAAGGCTTGGGGCCTTGGCCAAAAAGGCCTAAACAACGGAATTCTCGTTACATTGGCCATGAAAGAGAGGATGGTACGCATTGAGCTCGGTTTGGGGATGGAGAGATATATTTCCAACGAGTTCGCACAATCCATAATTACAAATACGATGGGGCCAGCCTTCCGTAAGGGCGACTATGCTGGTGGGCTCCAAGCTGGTTTGGAACAATTGATGAAGGAGGGACGTCAGTTTGTCGTTACCCCGACTGACCCCCTCGAGCGCGCGTACGACCTCGGCGTTCAAGCCTATCAGGCCAAGGACTTTGCTCTCGCTCGGGAGCACTGGTCAAAAGCCATTGAGGAGGATGAACTCCTCGCATACAACAATCTTGGATACTTGCTCTACTACGCTCATGGTGGACCGCCAGACCGTCCTCGCGCGGTTTCGCTCTGGAGGATTGGCGCGACGCGGGGACATTCCGAAGCGCAGAGGCATCTAGGTCAAGCCTTCGAAGATGGCACAGACCTGCCAAGGAGCTACGTCGAAGCCTATGCTTGGTATCGCTGCGCAATTGCCAGCACCGAGGCCGCCCCGGAGAGCGAAAGGAAGCTCCAGTCGGAGATCGGCAAAGACGCCGTGAAATCGCTCGATCAGGTCAGGAAGCGTCTAGCTCGGGAGCAGATCCGCGAAGCCGAAAGGCTGGCAAAGCGCTACATTGCCGCCTATGCTCGTCGCAGTTAGGTGTCATCGCACGCATGGGTATCCTCAACAACATTTTTGGTAAGCGTCCTTCCGCTTCGCCAGATTCGGTCACATTTGATGCTACTCGCTATGAGTTCCAAGGAGACCGCGATGGAGCGCGAGAGTGGTTCTTGCCGGAAGGGGGAGGCGTCGGACTTTACTTTTTCCCACGCAAGCCGGATTTGCCCGCAACAGCATCCACCGAGCACTTGCGGGAGTTCTATGCCGCTCAGATGGGGGGGCGGCTTCAGGTCGTCGAGTGCCGAGTACTGCCCCTTGATGGAGTTCGTGGCATTCAGCTTATTGCCAAGGGTCTCGATGAACAGACGCGCAGCGCGGTGTATCTCGGTTCGCTCACGATTCCATTTCGAGACTTCAGTTTTGTCATCAAGATTCAGTGCTATGAGCAGGGCGTTACCGGTATGCGCGAGGCGTTGCTCGTAGAAGAGGCGCTTCGGGATAGCACAGGACGGATTGAGGGTGACCAGTTCGTTCCGGTTGGCTGGTCATTTGATGACGAGCAGTTCGATGACAGACTGCCGCAGCATCCGCTTTCGCGCGTGCGCAGAGAGCTGCGTCACATCGCGTCGACTGTTCGGATTGAGCCGACAGTCAGAGGGAAGACACGGTTTTATTTACCACAGAATGACACCTAACCATGCGCTGCAGTGAACCCGGCGGGAGCGTCGTGGTTGCAATCCAACGCCCTCGTGCGCCGGGTCGCTGAACTTGGGTCGTTAGAGGGCTATATGTCCTACTGTCCGAGTTGTGCTCAAGAGGTTCTTGCTAACGAACCAAAATGCCCCAAGTGTGGAGCAGACTTCACAGCAAAGGACGGGTGCCTGCCCTGGCTCGGCTGATCCCTTCGCTTGCAGCGACACTCCGCTTAGATTCCCCGGCAACCATTACGCGTTTTCGGATACGTCGCCATTGATGCGGGTTCGAATACATCGATGATTCCTCCTCTGACGGTCTTCACGTCCACCTTTATTTTCGCGAAATTAACCTATTTGCCAAATATAACCAACTAGGTTAATATGCCGTGTGGAAAAGGCTACCCCTCACTGCAAGCTGGCAGTCGTTAAGACGCTAATCGAAGCCGGCAAAGTTCGCTCGACCCAATCGGCACTCGTTGACGCGGCGGCCATGGGGTTCAATTTTGACGGAATTATCGCGGTCATCATGGCCCTCACACCAAAGGACTTCTACAAGAGCATGACGACCCACGCAGATCACCGGATTTGGCAGGACGTGTATCGGCCAGCCACAGATGCAGGCGAGGTGTACCTGAAGTTGACTGTTATCGATGATGTTCTCATCGTTTCGTTCAAGGAGCTATGACCATGAAATGCCCAAATTGCGGTGCAGCGGAACTGGCGCATGACACTCGTGACATGCCCTACACCTACAAGGGCGAGGAAACCACAATTCCGGCGGTAACCGGCGACTACTGCACGGCGTGTGGGGAGGCTGTTCTTGACATGGGCGAGTCTGTGCGCACCAGTACGTTGATGCTCGAATTCAACAAGCAAGTGAATGCCGCGATCGTTGATCCGTCATTCATTGTCAGCGTGCGGAAAAAACTCCATCTAGATCAACGCGAGGCGGCAGAAATATTCGGCGGCGGCGTCAATGCCTTCTCTCGATACGAAAATGGCAAAACGAAGCCGCCATTGGCGCTCGTGAAACTGCTCAAAGTATTGGACAGGCATCCGGATCTGTTGGAAGAAATCAAGGCAGCCTAATCCCCAACGCTCGCGCTCCCAACGGCATGTCGCGGGCCTCCTGCAATACCCGCCGATACCCTGCTTCCAGCGCTATGCACATGGTTCGATACGTGCGCAGGAAGGGGAGCCAGTCGGTAGCGTAAGTTCGAAGAATCGTAGACCAGCCGGTCGTCCGCCCTGATCGCTGTGCGTCCGGTGTACGCAGCTTTGCCGCCGCTCACTCGACGCAACTTGTACGGCTGCTGAGGCCGAACTGCTGCCCGTCAGATACTGCGCCGAGCGATCGCTCCACACTGTTACCCGCCGCTTGACATCTGAGGTATCCACCGGCAGCAACGGGTCGCTATGCGGATAAGTGCATAGCGGCCCTATGCGCATGTCGAAACTATGCACATTTTTTCGGATGACAGTGCAACCCCCATTAGGGAAATATCTGTTGGAGGCCGTGGAAACATGTGCATAGTTTTGTGCCCCTGCAAGATATGAACGATGTCATTCGGCGGTCTATAGTGGCTTCTTTTTTTGTATCGAGTTCCTTCTCCGAATGAATCAGGGTTTTTTTGCGGAGCCGCGTCGAGGCGGACGACGCGACAAAAAACTGTTTGTGGAGGTGAGGGAACCCGTCGTCATCATGCGTCACCGCGTGGCTCAGTTTGTGCTCACGCGGTTCCTGCAAACGCCAAAACTATGCGTAGATATTTCCGGCCTTGAACAAACAATGTCATAGGGGGCGAAGCTGTCGATCTCACCAAACATCCGCATAGTTTCAACATGCGCATAGGGGTCGATTCCCGCCGGTCGGTCAGTGTAGTAAGTTCCCACACCGAAAGGCTGATCAAGCGTACATTGCTACCCTGTGACGCTTATTCAAGACTAAGCTCCCCATCAAACGACAGTTTGAGATCAATCTTGCCCACCGATAGCGTCATGGTGATGGGCAGTATTTCATTGCCCTTGAGTGTTTGTTCGGCCAGCGCGCGATGCACGGCTTTCTCAATGGCGATCTGTGAGTTGACGCCGACGGTTTTCAGGTACTTGCGGATGCTCATGTTGAGCGCTTCGTCTTTCATGGTTTGCTCCCGGCGTGTGATTTGATGTGCTGAATCAGCGCGGTGGTCGACGCGTCGTGGGTTTGCGCCAGCGCACCCGGCGCGAGCTCGGACTGTATGCGGCCCGCGAATTGTTTGCCGAGTTCCACGCCCCATTGATCGAAGGCGTTGGTGTCCCAGATCACGCTGGCGGCGTAGACCTTGTGCTCGTACAGCGCGGTGAGCATGCCCAGATGAAACGCGTCCGCCTCCGGCAGGACCAGCATGGTGCTGGGGCGATTGCCGGGATACAGGCGGTGCGGCTCCGCCGTGTGGTTGCCGGTCATCAGCGCCTCGGCTTGCGCCAGCGCATTGGCAATCAGCATGTCGTGATGGCCGGGATATTGATGATGCGCGCGGCAGGCAATGATGAATTCAGCGGGGATGAGTCGCGTGCCCTGATGCAGTAGTTGCATGAACGCATGCTGGCCATTCGTGCCAGATTCTCCCCAGGTCGCCAGACCGGTGGCGTAATCCACGGTCGCGCCGCCGGTGGTGACGCGCTTGCCGAGACTTTCCATTTCAAGCTGCTGCAGGTAGGCGGGAAAGCGCTCGAAACCGCATAGATATGGCAGCACCACGCGCGACGCCGCGCCGTGGAAATTTGTGTTCCACACATCGAGCAGCGCGAGTATCACCGGGATATTGCGTTCCAGTGCGGCGGTGCGGAAATGCTCGTCCGCCGCGCGCGCGCCGGCGTGCAGCGCATCGATATTCGCCATGCCGATCTGTAATGCCAGCGGCAGCGCCATGGTTGAGCACAGCGAATAACGTCCGCCGACCCAGTCCCACACACGGAAAATACGTTCGTTTGCGATGCCGAACGCGGCGGCCTGTTCCGGGCGCGCGGTGACGGCGGCGAATTGCGCCAGTGCGGCTTGTTCGCTGCCGAGCCGGGACGCCAGCCACTCCCGCACGGCACGCGCGTTGGCCATCGTCTCGGCGGTGGTAAACGTTTTGGATGCGGCGATGACCCGTGTCGTTTGCGTGTTCAGCGAGGCGAGCAAGCGTTGTAGCGCCGCGCCATCCACCGTGGACAGGTAATGGACGCGCACGGCGCCGTCCGCATAAGGCATAAGCGCATCGCCGGCAAACGCCGGGCCAAGATACGAGCCGCCGATGCCGATGTGGATCACGTCGGTGATCCGCTGTTCGCCGCGCACCGTATCGACAAACGTACGCATGCGTTCCAGTTCGCGCTTCACGTCTATTGTGACGTCGCGCCCATCCAGCATCACCGGCGAGGCCGCGCGCAAGGCTGTGTGCAGCGCGGCGCGATTTTCGCTGGTATTCACCTTATCGCCGGCGAACAGCCGCGCGATGGCGCCGCCAAGATCGCGTTCACGCGCGAGGGCAAGCAGCAGGCGCAGGGTGTCCGCGTCAAGCCAGTGCTTCGAGTAGTCCAGCAACATATCGCCGCAGCGGGCGGAAAACAGGTCGCCGCGCCGCGTGTCCGCCGCGAACAGGGCCGCAAGATCGAACGCTTGCGCGCGATGATGCGCGGCCAGCGCTCGCCACGCGGGCAGTTCGGCCAGTTTTGGTGGTGTATCGGCGTTCACGTCAATATTGTACTCCGGCGTTCACGGGCCGTTTAGAATAACCGCATGAAATCCATATTCGCTGCCTTCCTCGCCGCGCTGCGCGATCTGAAGGAGCCGCGCGTGATCGCCGTCATCGTGCTGCCGGTGCTGGCGTCGCTGGTTATCTGGCTGACCGTCGCGGTGTGGTTCTGGCAAAGCTGGGTGACGGCGCTCGGTGACGCCATCGGCTCGATGCAATTCGCGCGCAAACTGGCCGATTGGGGCATGCAGTGGCTGGTGAACAGCATGGGCGCGGTGGCGCTGATTGCGCTGCTGATCCCGGCGCTGCTCATCACCAACATGATTATTACCGAGATCTTCGCCATGCCGGTGATGGTGAAAGTGGTCTCCGAGCGCGATTACCCGGGGCTTGAAAAGCGCAACGGCGGCAGCGTCGCCGGGAGCGTGTTAAACGCCACTGTCGGCATCACGATATTCCTGACGATATTCATCATGACATTGCCGCTGTGGCTGCTGGGCCCGGTGGGCATGATCGCCAGCGCGCTGAACTCGGCATTTTTGGCACAGCGCATGTTTCGCTACGACGCGTTGTCCGATCACGCCGGCGCCGACGAATACCGCACGCTGATCAAAAACGCGCGCGGCCGGCTGTTCCTGCTGGGGTTGGCGATGGCCCCGCTGAACTTCGTGCCGCTGCTGAACCTGTTTGCGCCGGTGCTGAATGCTCTGGCGTTCACGCATTTTTGTTTGCGCGAGTTGAATGAAGTGCGTAAGACGTGAGGCGCGGCGCGCGGGGTGGTGGCTTTTACGCCTCACCCCTCACGCTTCACGCCTCACGTTGTTACTGCACTCGCTCAAACACCGCCGCAATCCCCTGCCCGCCGCCGATACACATGGTCACCAGCGCGTAGCGTCCGCCGGTGCGTTGTAATTCGTAGAGCGCCTTGACCGTGAGGATGGCGCCGGTGGCGCCGACGGGGTGGCCCAGCCCGACCGCGCCGCCGTTGGGATTAGTTTTTTTTGCGTCAAATTTCAGATCGCATGCCACCGCCAGCGCCTGCACGGCGAAGGCTTCGTTGGATTCGATGACATCCATGTCGTCCACTGTAAGGCCCGCGCGTTTCAGCGCATTGGTCACGGCGGGCACCGGGCCGATGCCCATGATTTTCGGATCGACACCGGCGAGTCCGTAAGCCACCAGACGCGCCATCGGTTTTAACCCGGCTTTGGCCGCAGCACCTTGTTCCATCATCACAATCGCCGCCGCGCCGTCGTTGATGCCGGAGGCGTTGCCTGCGGTCACCGAACCGTCTTTTTTGAACACCGCGCGCAGCTTTGCCATGCTTTCCAGCGTGGCGTCGGCGCGCGCGTGTTCGTCGCGCTCGAACAGCGTGGTGCCCTTGCGCGTTTTTAATTCGATGGGCAGGATTTGATCCTTGAAGTAGCCCTTGTCGATGGCGTTGACCGCGCGGCGATGGCTTTCGACGGCGAAGGCATCCTGCTGCTCGCGGGTGATTTTCCATTTTTCCGCGATGTTCTCGGCGGTGATGCCCATATGCACGGCGTCAAACGGGTCGGTCAACGCGCCCACCATCATGTCCACCACGCCACCGTCGTTCATGCGTTGGCCCCAGCGCAGCGTCGGCATCACGTAGGCGCTGCGGCTCATCGATTCCGCGCCGCCGCCCACCACCGCGTCGGCGTCGCCGAGCTGGATGCTCTGCGCCGCGCTGACTATCGCTTGCAGGCCACTACCGCACAAGCGGTTCACCGTCAGCGCGGTGGTTTCCTGCGGCAGCCCGCCTTTGATGGCGGCCACGCGTGAGAAATACATGTCGCGCGCCTCGGTGTGGATCACGTTGCCGAATACCACTTGCTGGATCTGCTGCGCATCCAGCTTGGCGCGCTTGACCGCTTCGCGTATCACCTGCGCCGCCAGTTCGGTTGGTGCGATGTCCTTGAGTGCGCCGCCATAATCACCGATGGCGGTGCGCACGCCGCTTACCACGACCACTTCACGTTGGTTGCTCATTGAATTCTCCATAAGTATATGTTTATAAACAAGTTATTGTAAATCTGTAAGTGGTATTCCAGTTTAGTTTACGCGCCGCCAACGCGCCTGTCGAGGCGCATGCTGCAACGCGCAAAAAAAGTCAGCGCAGCGGGTTGGCCGAGGACAAACGGCGATACAAACGATAACGCTCTACTTTGTCGCCCGGTCGTGCGCCTTCCCAGATTTTGCGCCAGCCGGGCCGTGTGAAATCCTCTTTCGCAACCCCTTGCGTAAGCAGCAAATCGCAGTCGCGTCTGCGCGCGGCGACTTCTTCGCGATGGGTCACGATGTTGGCAAAATAATGCAGCGTTGCGCGCTGTGATTCGCCCAGGTTGCGGCTCGATACGCAGCGGTAGTGCGCCGGCAGGTTTTGCTGCATGCTGACAAACACCGAGCGGTAACTCTTGCCGGTATCGATCCACGGCAGAAACAGAATATTGAGTAATCCCCAGACCACGGTCGCGCCGGCCGCCCACGCGATCACCGGACGTTCGGCGATGTGTTTCAGGCGCTTGAATTGCGTGAGCAAAATAAACCACGCAACGGTATAGCCGGCCGCCAGCGTAAACGCCCATCCCTTGAAGCCCGGCGTGTAGTCGGGCTGTATGCGATGCAAATGCGCGTGCAGACGCGCCGGCACCCCGAGTTCCAGTCCGGCCCAATAGAACCACGCCGCCAGAACAAAAAAAGTCGCCGCCATCACGCTAAACCATAACCACGCATTGGCCGCGCCGCGCCGCAGAGCGCCGACGCCGGGCACCGCCAACAGCGCCAGTGCCGGCAACAGCGGCAGCGCATACAGATCGCGTGCGCTGCTGGCGCAGGAAAGCACGGCGACCGAGACCACCAACCCGGTCAGCGGCAGCGCGATGGCGGGTGTTGCGTACGGATGTGGCAATGCAAATGCGTGAGGCCGCGGCTGCCGGCGCGCCATCCACAGTGTCCAGACGCACACCAGCCACACGGGCCATGCATACCACGGCAACACGCGCAGATAGTAAAACACATCGCGGCCTTCGCCCGTGAACAGGGTGCGCAGATCATGCCGCATCCATGTCTCGAATAGCATGGGCGATTGCAGATGTAATGCCAGCGGCCACGCCACGATGGCGGGCACGGCGAAAAGCGCGGCGATACCCAGCGCTTGCGCGTAGCTGCGGGTGCGCCACGCGGCGCTCACCAGCGGCAGCGTGATGGCGATCAACGCAAGGATCGCCGTTTCGAGCGTGCCCTGTGACAGAAATACCATGCCGACGGCGACGCCCAGCAGCAGTCCGCCGAGCCGCGCGCGGCCGGGTGTTTGTGACTGGGCGAGCGCCAGCGCGTAGTAGCCCATGGCAAAGCCCGCCAGCGGCGCGATGTCGGTGACGATCTGGTGGCTGCGCACCACCAGGCCGAAGCAGCCGAGCATCAGCAGCGCGGCAATCGCGCCTTTGCCGCGTCCATTCAGTTCGCGCGATGCGAGTCCGCAGAACAGAAACGTCAGCGCCATGAATAGCCCGGTGGCCAGACGCGCGCCGTCGTGCAGCGGCAGCAAAGCCGAGGTCAGCCATGCCGTGGCTGCGGCCGTGAGGTAATACAGCGGCGGTTCGTCGAGAAACGTTTCACCGGCAAGCGACGGTTTCAGCCACGAGCCGCCCTGCAGCAGTTCATACACCACGCCGAAGGTAGTCGCCTCGTCGGATTTCCACGGGTCGTGACCGATCAGCCCCGGCACGATCCAGGCGAGGCACAACACGACAATAAGGAGATGGCGCTGAGACATGAAGGGGATGTGTTTTCGCGCGGCGCTTTGATTTGTTGTTTTTGCGTCGGGCGATTATCCCACTTTTCATACGCGCTTCGATGGGCGGACTTGACGGCGCACAATAATGGCGCGCGACGCACCACGCTGTTGCACCGATAGTGAACAGCGCGCGCGCGATGTTCAAAATCGTGCGCACACGTATGGGCTATTTATTAAAAAATCAATAAAAACAAATAGTTATGTAATTTATGTGGTAGCCGCTTCGGGCGCTGGCACGCAATCTGCTGGTAACCACCGTAAACCCTTAACTGGAGAGCGCCCATGTTCGACAAAACCAAACTTTATGATGCCCACGCGGATTTGTCCGCACCGTGTTCGTGCGGCCAGCATCGTTCACAACAGGAACATGAAGCGCGCGCGGCGGTGGATCACGAAACACTGGGCCGCGAGGTTGTCGAGTCCGCGATGGTGCGCGCTTTGTTTCCCGATGATCGCGCGCGGCGGCGCTTTATGGGTGCGGTGGGCGCCAACACCGCGATGGCGGCAATTGCCAGCGTGCTGCCCATCGGTGCGATGCAGGCGTTGGCGCAGGACAAACGCGCGCCGGAGAAAAAGAATCTCAAAATCGGTTTCATACCGATCACCTGCGCCACGCCGTTGATACTGGCGCACCCGCTGCGCTACTACGCCGCCGAGGGGCTGGAAGTTGAAGTCATCAAAACCGCGGGCTGGGCGCTGATCCGCGACAAGGTGCTGAATAAAGAATACGACGCCTCGCACATGCTGGCGCCGATGCCGATCGCGATCTCGATGGGTGTGGGATCAAGCGCGCAGGCGATGAACGTGGCGACCATACAAAACATCAATGGGCAAGCGATCACACTGGCCAACAAGCACAAGAACAATCGCGATCCCAAAAACTGGAAGGGTTTCAAATTCGCCGTGCCGTTCGAGTTTTCGATGCACAACTTTCTGCTGCGTTATTACGTCGCCGAACACGGCATTGATCCTGATAAAGACATACAAATTCGCGTGGTGCCGCCGCCTGAAATGGTGGCCAACCTGCGTGCGGGAAACATTGATGGGTATCTCGGTCCCGATCCATTTAATCAGCGCGCGGTGTATGAGGAAATCGGTTTTATACACATTCTGTCGAAAGAGTTGTGGGATGGCCATCCGTGCTGCTCGTTTGCCGCGCCCACGGCGTTTGTGAAAGAAGCGCCGAATTCGTTCGCGGCGTTATTCCGCGCGGTACTCAAGGCGGCGGCACTGTCGCGCGACCCGGCAAATCGCAAAACAATTGCCGAATCGATTGCGCCCGCCAATTATCTGAATCAACCCGTGGCGGTGCTGGAGCAAGTGTTAACAGGCCGTTACGCCGACGGGCTGGGCAATATCAAGAACGATCCGAACCGTGTGGATTTTGATCCGTTCCCCTGGTATTCGATGGCAACGTGGATCATGTCGCAGATGAAACGCTGGGGCTACATCAAGGGCGATGTGCGCTGGAAAGATTTGACCGAACAGATTTATCTCGTCACCGATGCACGCAGACACATGGCGGCGATGGGCTACAAACCGCCGTCTGAAAGCTACAAAAAAATTATCGTCATGGGCAAGGTGTTCGACCACACCGCGCCGGATGCGTATGTCGCTAGTTTTGCGATCAAAAGAGCGTGAGGAAAGGACACTCGATCAACCAAACGGGCAAGTTCATGAACAAAAACATCAGCATTCAAGCAGGCGCGCTGTCACTGGTTATTTTCCTGTTCCTGCTGGGTATTTGGCACGCCGCCACACTGCCCGGCGAGAAAGCCGGCGGCGCGCTGACCGAGTACGAACAACTGATGGGCAAGAGCGCGAAAAAAAGCGACGGCATGCCCACGCCCGCGCAAATGGGGCAGACGGTGGTCAAACATTTGTCCGATCCGTTTTACGACAAGGGGCCGAACGATAAAGGCATCGGCATCCAGCTCGCATATTCGCTGGCGCGCGTGATGGGCGGGTTTTTACTGGCGGCGATAGTCGCGATACCTCTGGGGTTTGTGATCGGCATGTCGCCGCTGCTGTATCGCGCGCTAGATCCCTTCATTCAGGTGTTAAAGCCGATTTCACCGCTGGCGTGGATGCCGTTGGCGCTTTATACGATCAAGGATTCGGCAACGTCATCTATTTTCGTGATCTTTATCTGCTCAATCTGGCCGATGCTGATTAACACCGCGTACGGCGTGGCCTCGGTGCGCAAAGACTGGCTTAACGTGGCGCGCACGCTCGAAGTGAGCATCATGCGTAAAGCGTTTCTGGTGATCCTGCCCGCCGCCGCGCCCACCATTATGACCGGCATGCGCATCTCGATGGGCATTGCGTGGCTGGTAATCGTTGCCGCCGAAATGCTGGTGGGCGGCACCGGCATCGGCTACTTCGTGTGGAACGAATGGAACAATCTTTCTCTTACCAACGTGATCTTCGCGATTCTGATGATCGGCGTGGTGGGCATGGCGCTCGATCTGCTATTCGGCATGCTGCAGAAGCTCGTCACCTACGTGGAGTAGATCATGAACGCTTCGTTTTTGATTGCGGAAGGGTTGGCGAAAAAATTCCCCGGTGCGCGCGGCAAGCCCGACTTGACGGTATTCGAGGATGTGCATTTCACCATCGATAAGGGCGAGTTCGTGTGCATCATTGGGCATTCGGGCTGCGGCAAAACCACGATTCTGAACGTGCTGGCCGGACTGGACACCGCCAGCGGCGGCAACGTGCTGATGGACGAGCGTGAAGTCTCCGGTCCCAGTCTGGAGCGCGGCGTGGTGTTTCAGGGTCATGCGCTGATGCCGTGGTTATCCGCGAAAAAGAACGTGGCATTCGCCGTGCGTTCGCGCTGGCCCGACAAATCGAATAAAGAAATCGATGAGCATTGCCAGCGCTATCTTGATCTGGTGGGCCTCACCGGCTCGGAGCACAAGAAACCCTCGGAGCTATCGGGCGGCATGAAGCAGCGCGTGGGCATTGCGCGCGCGTTCGCCATTGAGCCGAAGATGCTGCTGCTCGACGAGCCTTTCGGCGCGCTGGATGCACTCACGCGCGGCAATATTCAGGAAGAACTCAAACGCATCTGTGCGGCGACGAGTCAAACCGTGTTCATGATTACGCACGATGTCGATGAAGCGATTTTGCTCTCCGACAAAATCATGTTGATGTCGAATGGACCGCAGGCCCGCATCGCCGAAATCGTGGTCAATACGCTGCCGAAAAACCGCTCGCGCGAAACCCTGCACAAAGAGCCGCACTTTTACGCCATACGCAATCACCTGGTGGATTTTCTGGTAAGCCGCTCCAAGCGCTTCAGCGAGGAATTGCCCGAAGGTTATGACCCGAAAAATCCGCCGCTGGTGACGCCGGGTGTAGAGCCTTCACCACCGCCCCCACCACCAACAACCGCGCCGGTGGAATTCGCCAAAGTCGTTAATCTTAGAAACTAACCCGAACTCGAGAGGAGATCATTATGAAAAAATCCGCCGTCAGCACACTCAAACCAATGACCCGTCACGACGTGACCGAACTGGTGGTCGAAGCGCGGCTGAAAAAAGGCCTGAAGTGGGAAAAGATCGCCAAGACTGTTGGTCAAAGCAAGGAATGGACAACTGCGGCACTGCTTGGCCAAATGAAAATGACCAAGCCGCAAGCAGAGGCCGCCGGCAAACTACTGGGCTTGCCGCCGTATGCGATTTTGCTGCTGCAGCAGGCGCCGTATAAAGGCTCACTGCCCACCGCAGTGCCGACAGATCCGCTGATCTATCGCTTCTACGAACTGGTGAGCGTGTATGGCACCACGTTCAAGGAATTAATCCACGAAGAGTTCGGCGACGGCATCATGAGCGCGATTGATTTTAAAATGGACATGACGCGCCTGCCCGACCCGAACGGGGATCGCGTGAAGATCGAGCTGAGCGGCAAGTATTTGCAGTATAAGACATACTAGTTTTGGTGGGCGGGAGCTATCCCGCCTTTCGCGGTAACCACAAAAGGCGGGATAACTCCCGTCCTACGGATTGCCGCGTGATTGCCCGCAATAAATGAAACGCGGTATAGTGTCTTTTACCATCTCGAACCCAAGGAGTCATCATGCTTATTCGTTCGCCTTTTACCCTGTCGTTGATCGCGTTGGCCGTTGCCGCCATCCCGGTCGGGATCGCGATTTCACAAACCACCGCGCTGCCCGGCAAAAAAATGGAAGGAACGTTTCACCTGTTGCCGGCGACGCTGGAAACCACGCAATGGGGCTGGTTCGACAATGCCGAAAAACCGGTGTTGCATGTGAAGTCGGGCGACACCATCGCGCTCGAAACCATGATGCACTCGCACAATCAGGTGGTGCCGGGAAAGACCATCGAAGATATCAAAAAAATGCGCACCGATCATCCGGGGCGTGGCCCGCACACCTTGACGGGGCCGATTCATGTGGCTGGCGCCCAACCGGGCGATACGCTGAAAATCCGCATCAACAAAATCGTGCCGCGTTCGTACGCCACCAACTTCAACGTGCCCGGCATGTTCGGCCAGTTCCCCAAGGAATATCAGGACGGGCAGGTTAAGTATCTCTACCTTGATTGGGATCGCAAGGTAACTGAGTTTCTGCCGGGCGTGTTTGTTCCGTTGAAGCCCTTCCCCGGCACCATCGGCGTCGCGCGCAAGGAGCCGGGCCGCTACAGCAGCGTGCCGCCGGGTGAATTCGCCGGCAATATGGACATACGCGACCTGACCGAAGGCACGACGTTGTTTGTGCCGGTGCATGTGGAAGGCGCGCTGCTGTGGACAGGCGACTCGCATGCCGCGCAGGGCAACGGCGAGGTGAACCTCACCGCGCTGGAAACCGCCTACAAAGAGATGAATATCACGGTTGACGTGCTTAAGGACATGAAGCTCGATTTTCCGCGCATCGAAACCACCAAGTCGTGGATCACCATGGGCTTTGATGCGGACCTCAACAAGGCGCTGGATTTCGTAAAGCAGCAAACCGCGAAGTTTCTTGGCGAGCAGCGCAAGGTGTCGCCCGAACAGGCGGCGGCGCTGATGACTAAGGTGTCGGACTGTCGCATCTCGCAGGTGGTCAACATCAAAAAGGGCATCCATTGCTTGAACCCGAAAGACCCGCGCGTGGCGGAAGACATGGAACGTCCGACGAAAGAGACAGCGCGATACTTTGTCACGCACAGCAAAAACGCCGACCTGAACGAGGCGATGAACGAAGCCTCGCGCTCGATGATTCGCTTTCTGGAAGAAAAGAAAGGCATCGCGCGGCTCGATGCCTATGGGCTGGCGAGTGTGGCGATGGATTGCCGCGTGGGGGACGTGTCCGGCGCGGAGAAAAATGTGCATTGCCTGGTGCCGAAGAGTTTGTGGGTAGCGGCAAAGTAAGCGGTTTGCCGTCGGCCAAGGGCTGCCTCGGCAGCCCTTTTTTGTGTGCATTGCTGGCCGCAGTGTTGTGCTTTGTTTTGCCTGCGCACGCACAAAAGCCGCTGCGCATTGTCACCACCACCACCGATCTGAGAAGTCTCGCCGAAGTCGTCGGTGGCGAGCGGGTCAGTATCGTCAACTTAGTGCCGCCGAATGTGGACCCGGAGGAATACCAGCCGCGTCCGCAGGATTTGAACCGGCTGCGTGAAGCGCGTTTGCTGCTGCGCGTGGGTGCCGATTACGATTTGTGGCTGGATAGACTCAGCGCTCAAACCAAACGCCTCGATTTGCGGCGCGGCGGCGCGGCGTACGTTGATTGTTCGTTCGGCATTGCCTTGCTTGATGTGCGCGGCACCGAGGTTGGGCCGTCGGGCGGCCACGCCCACGGTAGCGGCAACCCGCACTACTGGCTGGATCCAGCGAACGCTGAAATCATCACCGCTGTGATCGCCGAAGCGCTGGCGCGCACCGACCCGCCGAACGCGACATATTACGAAGCGCGGCGGCGTGCATTCATCAAACAATTGGCGCAGAAATTGCCCGCGTGGGAAGCCAAACTGCTGCCGTTGCAGGGCAAGCCGATGCTGGCCTATCACAACAGTTGGGCGTATTTCGCGCGGCGCTTTCGCCTTAATATTGCGGGCACCATCGAGCCGCGACCAGGCGTGCCGCCGAGCGCGTCCCACCTGGCGGGGTTGATAAAAACCATTGAAAAACAAAAGGTTACGATAATAATCCGCCAGCCGCACGAGCCCGTGAAAAATACCGAATTCCTCGCCGCCAAGAGCGGCGCAAAGGTGCTGCTGCTGGCGGCTAATGTCGGCGCCGTGCCGCAGGCGCGGGATTATTTTGCGCTGTTTGATTACAACATTGAAACACTGGCGAATGCGCATTGATGACTGACGCACTCAATCTGCTGTGGCTGCCGTTCGTGGTGTCGCTGGTGCTGGTGGGCATCCACACCTACATGGGCTTGCAGGTGCTGGCGCGCAACATCATTTTTGTCGATCTGGCGCTGGCGCAAATTGCGGCGCTCGGTGCGACGGTTGCGTTCATGCTCGGCCATCCGGTCAACAGCATGGGTTCGTACGGCTACTCGCTGCTGTTCACCTGTGCTGCGGCAATGCTGCTGGCGGCCACGCGCAACTGGTCCGGGCGCATACCGCAAGAGGCGCTGATCGGCGTGATCTACGTGGTGGCCGCCGCCGCCGCGTTTTTGCTGGTCGACAAAGCGCCGCAGGGCACCGAGCACATTAAGCAGGTGCTCACCGGCAACATTCTCACCAGCGGTGCGGATGAACTGATGTGGGTGACCCCGGTGTACGCCGTGATCGGCGTGGCGTTGTGGGCGGCGCGTGCAAGACTCGCGCTGCCGGGTGCGGGATGGCGCGGCTGGCTATGGGATTTTTTCTTTTACGCGAGCTTCGGCGTGGTCGTCACCAGCTCGGTGGCGCTGGCGGGCGTGCTGCTGGTGTTTTCGTTTTTGATAGTGCCCGCCGCCATCGGCGTGCTGTACGCCGAGGGCGTGGGCCGGCAATTGGCCATCGGCTGGGTGGCTGGCATCGCGGCCAGCGTCAGCGGCTTGGCGGCGTCGTATCTGTGGAATTTGCCCACCGGCGCCGCCATGGTGTGCGCGTTCGGCGCGGTACTGGTACTGGCAGGACTGGCGTGGCCGGTGCTGCGGGGCGACGCAGCTACTGCCGGCAAGCTGGCGCGCATGGCGCGCCTCGGCATAGCCGCCGTGCTGGGGTTATCGGGCGCATGGCAGATGACCACGCCGCACGCGGATCAGCCGCTGCTCGACAGCGCGGAAGCTGCCGTGCCCGCGCTACGCGCGCTCTACATGAACGAACGCGAAGTTACCACCTATCGCGATGCCGACGAATACGCCGCGCGCTACGCACGGCAAGCCGAGCAGTTGAACGCGCGCGAAGCCAAAAGCCGCTGGCAAGGCGACGTGTTATCCGAGACCGAAGTGCGGCGTATCTCGTCGTTTCTGAAGTCGTACAACGAAATGCGCAAGGGCGAAGACTTCGTCAAGCGCGAAGTGCGCGCGCGCGCGCGTGAACGCATGCGCTGGGTGATCGGCGGCGTGCTGATGGTGCTGGGCGCGGTGGTGTTTCCAGGGCGTTGGCGGCGCAAGGCGCCGGGCTGACGCCGATGAACTCCCTTCGTTCCATGCGCGGCATGGCCGTCGCGCCCCACGCGCTGGCGTCGCAATCCGCGCTGGCCGTGCTGCGCGAAGGCGCCGATGATTTTTATCGCGGCGAACTGGCGCGCTCGAAGGCGGGGCCGATCCGCGCAGAGATGGCGCGGTGGCGGCGTTTTAAAAGAACACCGGAGTCTGGCTACTTCAACATCTCCGCCACTGCCTTGCCCAGATCAGCCGTATTCGCCTTGCCGCCGAGGTCGGGCGTTTTCGGCCCTTCCTGCAATACATTTTCAATCGCTTTAACGATGGCAGCGCCCGCTTCCGGACAGCCCAGATGGTCGAGCATCATGGCGCCGGCCCAGATCATGCCGACCGGGTTGGCGATCTTGCGGCCATAAATATCCGGCGCCGAACCATGCACCGGCTCGAACAGCGAGGGAAACAGTTTCTCCGGATTCATGTTCGCAGATGGCGCGATGCCGATGGTGCCGGTGGCGGCGGGGCCTAAGTCAGAGAGGATATCGCCGAACAAGTTGGAACCCACCACCACGTCGAACCAGTCCGGATGCATGACGAAATGCGCGCACAGAATGTCGATGTGAAACTGGTCGACTTTGATCGCGGGATAATTTTTTGCCATCGCGGCAACGCGCTCGTCCCAATACGGCATCGAAATCGAAATGCCGTTGGATTTGGTGGCGGAAGTGAGATGTTTTTTCGGCCGCGTGGCGGCAAGATCGAATGCGTATTTCAAAATGCGATCGGTACCGGTACGCGAGAATACGGCGTTTTGGGTGACGAACTCGCGCTCGGTGCCGGCGTACATGCGGCCGCCCACGGATGAGTATTCGCCCTCGGAATTTTCACGCACCACCCAGAAATCGATGTCGCCGGGCTTGCGGTCGGCAAGCGGGCATTTCATGCCGGGCATCAGCCGCACCGGGCGCAGGTTGACGTATTGATCGTAGCCGCGGCGAAACGGGATCAGCAGCCCCCACAACGAGATGTGATCGGGTACGGCAGCGGGCCAGCCGGCAGCGCCGAAGTACACCGCGTCGTGCTGCTTGAGTTGCTCCAGACCGTCGTCGGGCATCATCTTGCCGTGTTTGGCGAAATAGTCACAGCTCCAGTCGAATTCGTCGAATTTGAATTCAATGTCGAATTTGCGGCCCACGGTTTCGAGGGCGCGCAGGCCTTCGGGCATCACTTCCTTGCCGATGCCGTCGCCGGGGATGACCGCGATGCGAAATTTTTTCATGATGCATGACTCCGTGTGGTTGCACGCGGACGCCGCGCGCGAGAATATAAATGCAAAGGGCAGCCGGAGGTTACTCCGGCTGCCCTTGTTAACCTGCCGACGATATAACTACGCAGCGTAACTACGCGGCGATATTACGCGACGGCCTGCGGCTCGGCGGCGGGAGCGGCAGCGGGCACAACGACCGCGGCTTTGGTCGCGGGCGTGCGCTTGCCGTATTTCTGGTTGAAGCGCTCGACACGACCGGCGGTATCGACGATCTTTTGCTTGCCGGTGTAGAACGGATGGCACGACGAGCAGACCTCGACATGCAGATCCTTACCCAGGGTCGAGCCGGTTTTCCACGTCGCGCCGCAACTGCACGCAACGCTCATCTCATTGTATTCAGGGTGAATTTCGACTTTCATGGGATTATCCTGCCGGGTTGTCCCAGCGCAAATAGTAGGCTAAAAGGGTGCGGATTATCGACGATTTTGGCTATCGAAGCAAGGGTCTCTGGCCGGGGGCCCAGTTCTCCAGCAGGGCGCAGCAGCGGGCAACGGCTTTTTGGCCGATTTCGGACGGCACGGACCAAAACCTGGATTGTCCCGATAACACGTAAAGTGACACGAAATAGAGCTCTCCCGGCCGGGTTTCGATGGTTAACGTGCCATTGTCGTGCCCCATGCCGGCAAGGGTGTGCTTTCCTGGGTCGAGGTTCACGCGAAAGTAGCTTCCCGGCAGCGTCGCACCGATAAGCCTACCGTCAATCCACAGCACGGTATCGGACTCCGGGCTGGCCTGGTCTGGCCGGTAGATATAAAGCGTCGAGTGCGCGGGGTGAGAGGAAAATTGTTTCGCATCGGTATCGCGATCGCGCGTGGCCTGCGGCGTGGATGCGCAACCAGCCAGCGCTAACCATGCCAGTAATACCAGCGCTCTAAAAATGGGATAGCCGATTTCACGATACATAGGGATATCGTAGTCCAGAACAGCGCGGCGTGCGCGTGCATGAGGGGATGTAAATAAAATTATTTATAAACAATCGGTTACGACACGTTCTGCGATGGGGAATCGCGCTCGCGTGCGGCACTGCCCCCAGGTTCCGGTCACGCGAGGCTGCAAAAACTCACGCGGACAGGATAGGTATCGCGATTGCCGGCGGCGCCCGGCGCAGTGGCGTGCGAATTACCCGCGCCGCATGGAGTCAAAGAACTCGCTGTTGGTCTTGGTGCCGCGCACCTTGTCGAGCAGGAACTCGGTGGCTTCGAGTTCATCCATCGGGTAGAGCAGTTTGCGCAGCACCCAGATTTTTTGCAGGATGTCTTTCGGCAGCAGCAGTTCTTCGCGGCGCGTGCCTGAGCGATTGACGTTGATGGCGGGGAAAATGCGTTTTTCGTACATGCGCCGGTCCAGATGGATTTCCATGTTGTCGGTGCCTTTGAATTCCTCGTAGATCACGTCGTCCATACGCGAGCCGGTGTCGATCAAGGCGGTTGCAAGTATGGTGAGCGAGCCGCCTTCTTCAACGTTACGCGCGGCGCCGAAAAAGCGCTTGGGACGTTGCAGCGCGTTGGCGTCCACGCCGCCGGTGAGCACCTTGCCCGACGCGGGCACCACGGTGTTGTAGGCGCGCGCGAGACGCGTGATCGAGTCGAGCAGGATCACCACGTCTTTTTTGTGTTCGACCAGGCGCTTGGCTTTTTCGATCACCATTTCGGCGACCTGCACGTGACGCGATGCCGGTTCGTCGAAGGTCGATGACAGCACTTCCCCCTTGACCGAACGCTACATCTCGGTCACTTCTTCAGGGCGCTCATCAATCAGCAGCACGATCAGCACCACTTCGGGATGATTCGCCGTAATCGCGTGCGCGATGTGCTGCATCAACACGGTTT
>CAMDDY010000024.1 GCA_945893125.1 Bordetella parapertussis | reverse complement strand
TTCTCCGACCAGTAATCGAAATGCGCGATGCGCCGCAGGCTTGCCTCGATGCCGCCGATAATAATCGGCACATCGCTAAACGCTTCACGCGCGCGCTGGCTGTAGACGATCACCGAGCGGTCGGGGCGCTTGCCGCCTTCGGCCTCGGGCGTGTAGGCGTCGTCGCTGCGCAGCCGCCGGTCGGCGGTGTAGCGATTGACCATCGAATCCATGTTGCCGGCGGTGATGCCGAAAAAAAGTTTCGGTCGCCCCAGCACTTTGAACGCATCGGCGCTTTGCCAATCGGGCTGCGCGATGATGCCGACGCGAAAGCCCTGCGCTTCGAGCAACCTGCCGACAATCGCCATGCCGAAACTCGGATGATCGACATACGCATCGCCGGTGACGATGATGATGTCGCATTCGTCCCAGCCGAGTGCGTCCATCTCCGCGCGCGACATCGGCAGATACGGGGCCGTGCCAAAACGCGCCGCCCAGTATTTACGGTGACTGAAAATATCCTTCACGCCTTCGTTGGCGAGGGGTAGTGCGTTCTGTGCGGCTTTCATAGCCCACATTATACCATGCCGCACCGGTGGTATTTACGTAAGTATTTGTTTTTATTGATTATTTTATTTATACACCAACCGCGATTTCCTGTCGGGTCGTGTTAGTCCACGTTCCCGGTGAAAGGTTTGCCGTCCTTGGCACTGGCTGCGGGCGCGCGCGCCGGCGCGGGCTTGCGTGAGGAAGCGCCGGCAGATGGCGGCTCCCCCACTTTTTCAGGCCCCAGATTTTCGCGGTAGCGCGCCGTCACCGCCTCTTTATCCGTCGCGAGGTTCAACAACACGTCACGCTCCGTATCGTAGATCGTGCTCCAACCCGATGCAGATAAGTGCTCGAGAAATCGCCACAATTCACGCACTTTTTTTTTGGCATCGACATGCGGCGAATCCCACGGCAACGAGATTTCAATGACCTCGTCGAACACATCAAAGCCAGTTTGGCCATCATCGTCATCGAGATAAAATTGCAGGTAGGGTCGCACCGGCGCGGGCTTGCCAAACCATTTGGCCAATAACCCAACTAACCCGGTCTTGGGCGCCAGCGGCTCGTGCCAGCGCAGCCGCTCATCAAATCCCATCAGCAATTCCTTAGTACGCCACTTCGCCGCCGAACGGTCGCTGTCGGGCAACGACGTGGCCCAATATTTGTCGTAATTCCAAGCATCACGCAGTGCATCGCGATCCGCGGCGTAATCCGGTTTGAATAAACACAGGTCGTAGCTCATGGTTCACTCCACCTTGATCCCTGCATTGCGTATCACCCTGCCCCATTTATCCAACTCGGCGCGGATGATTTTGCCGTATTCCTCCGGCGTGCCGCCGAGCACCTCGCCGTCGGTATCGGTAAAGCGTTTGCGCACCGCCGCTATTTGCAGCACTTTGTTGGTGGCGGCGTTGAGTTTCAGGATGACCTCGCGCGGCGTCGCCGCCGGCACAAGAAGCCCGCGATAACTTGCGCCATCGATGGCAGGCCAGCCGGCTTCAGCAAACGTCGGCACCTGCGGCATCATCGGGCTGCGTTTCGCGCTCGCAATCGCCAGCGGACGCAGCTTGCCGGTATCGGCCAGCCCTTTCACCGCGAACAATCCGCCGGCGCCGATGGGCACCTCGCCCGCCGTGGCGGCGTAAATCGCGAGGCCCGTGCTTTTGTACGGCACATGCGCCAGCTTTATTTTCGCCTCGTAATTCATCATCTCGGTGAGGATATGCGGCAGCGTACCGTTGCCGCCCGAGGCATAGTTCAACTTGCCCGGCTGCGCGCGCGCCATCGCCACCAGCTCCTTGATGCTCTTGGCCGGAAACGACGGATGCACCACCAGCATGGAACTGCTCGATACCGTCACCGCCACCACCGGCGCGAAATCACGCACCGCGTCGTACGGCACCTTGGGCAACAGGTACGGATTAAAGATCAGCGCCGGATCAGCGACATAAATCGTGTAGCCGTCGGGCTTGCTTTGCGCGACGATCTGCGTGGCGATCACCGTGCCGCCGCCGGGCCGGTTGTCGATGATGACTGGCTGGCCCAGCGCCTCGCTCAATTCATTCGAGATGGCGCGGATCATGCCGTCGGCGCCGCCGCCTGCGGCGTAACCGACGACCGCGCGGATGGGTTGCGACGGATAGTTTTGCGCCGCACACCACGGCGATATGGCCAGCAACGTCAGACATCCGAGCCACGCGCCTGCTAAACTTCGAGCCTTCAACATCAGCATTCACCTCTCCCGTGAAAATATCATCGTGTTCAACGCGAATTTAAACACGCCATACCTTGCCCTGTCATTCTTGCTCATGCGGGAATTGATACGTGGTCGCAAACACCACCGTGTTATGGGTTCCCGCCTGCGCGGGAACGACGGTAGGGGTTATGGTTGCGCCCAACGTCTATTCCGTTGTGGCGTACCGATTCTTGGGTTGCTGTGGCTCACATGCGGCGTCTCACCAGCGTGGGCGCAAAACTATCCCACCAAACCCGTGCGCGCCATCGTGCCCTACCCGCCCGGCGGCGGCACCGACATCATGTCACGCGCGATCTGTGCGAAACTTTCCGAAGCATGGGGTATGCAGGTGGTGGTGGATAACCGCGGCGGTGGCGGCACCCTCATCGGCACTGAAATTGCCTCTCGCGCGCCGGCGGATGGTTACACGCTGCTGATTACCTCGCCCAGTTTTGTCATCAACCCCACCACGCGCGCCAAGCTGCCGTACGACACGGTGAAGGATTTTCAACCCATCACGCAATTCGCCAGCCAGCCCTACGTGCTGGCGTTACATCCCAAAGTGCCCGCACGCGACGTGAAGGAATTCATCGCGCTCGCCAAGGCCAAACCGGATGTGCTGAACTTCGGCTCCACCGGCATCGGCAGCGGCTCGCATCTTGCCGGCGAATTGTTCAAAGTCATGAGCGGCACGGGCCTCACCCATGTCGCCTATAAAGGCATGGGGCCGGCCATCGCGGATCTGCTAGGCGGGCAAACGCAGTTTGTCTTCGCGGCGATCTTGCCGGTGATGCCGCACGTGCGCTCGGGACGCTTGCGCGCGCTGGCGGTCTCCACGGAAAAACGCGCCGCCATCCTGCCGGATATGCCCACCATTGCCGAAGCGGGCGTGCCCGGCTACAGCGCCAATTCGTGGAGCGGCCTGTTTGCCCCCGCCGGCACACCGCGCGCCATCATTGAAAAACTCAACACCGACGTGGTAAAAATTCTTCGTCTCTCCGACACGCGTGAACGCCTCGCCGCCGACGGCGCGGAGCCGGCAGGCACCTCCATCCGTGAATTCGAGACGTTTGTACGCAATGAAATAACAAAGTGGGCGAAAGTCATTCAGGCAGCCGGCATCCGCATCCAATGAGATCACCGCGGACGTTATAATTCGCCGATGAAAGTGATCATCGTCAAAATACTGATTGCCGCCGTGCTGATCGTGCCGGGCATCTATCTGCAAGAGCCGCTGCTGATCGTGATGACCGCGCCGATTGCCGCGATGATTTTTTCACCCGACTTGCTCAATCTTGTGATCGGCTCGTTTCGCGCCATGCGCCATCACGCGTTCAAGGGCGACGCGCGGGTTTACCAGTTCGGCTACTACCAGGTGCGCCTGATCGAATGGCAGGGACGCCCATGGTTTTCGGCTATTCCCGTGTGCGGCGCGCTCGGCCACCGCGACGTCGAAGCGGCGATCAATTACTACGCCACCACCGACTACTGCGTCTACGGCACAAAAAAAGAACAGTTCCTCACCGCGCAGGCCGTGATGCGGCTCGCCAAGCGGTCGCGGCATCCCGATGCCACGGCTTTTCTGAACTGGTTTGAAAACGACGTGCTGGGCACGCTGCCCGACGATTTACGGCGGCGTGCGCGGCTGGGGCCGCCGGGCGCCGCATCCTCGCCGCCACCGCCCGAGAAAAAACCCGTCGCGCCCGATACGCGGGAAATCACTACGGTGCCGGTGGACCCCAAAGTCAAGATCGGTTCGCTGACCAAGCTGGATATCGAACTGCAGCGCGCCGCGTCGCGCGCGCGCGTCAAATCTTCGGATAAGCGTGCCGCGCCACCATCACCTCCACCAGCGCGGGCTGTGTTTTGGTGGCGGCGAGGCCCTGCCGCAACGCGGCCTCAATATCGCCGGGGTCGCTGACGCGTATGCCTTTGGCGCCACAGGCGTTGGCAATCTCTGAAAAATTCGGACTGGTGAACGCCGTGCCGTAGGTGTGGCCGTAGATGTTGGTCTGCTGCATATACGTTTGACCAAACGCGCCGTCGTTCAGCACCACGATCAGCACATTCGCGCCGTATTCCGCGGCGGTGGGCAAGTCGCCGATGGTCATCAAAAACGCGCCGTCGCCGGCCAGCGCCACCACGTCGCGCTTGGGAAACTCCATCTTTGCCACGATGGCCGTCGGCAGCCCATTGCTCATTGCGTTCCACACGCCCGACTGCATGAACGACTCCGGCGTGGCAATGCGCCGAAAGGTGCGCGCCCACATCTGGCAGTTGCCCACGTCGCTGGCCACCACCGCGTTGTCATCGAGCACGGTGTTCATCGCATCCATCAGCAGACCGGGATAGATGGGCTTGTCGTTGCGATGCGGCGCGACGTTTGCTGCCAGCGCGCTGCGAACAGCGGCTTTGTCCGCCGCCATTTTTTGTATCAACGCCTCATTGCGCGGGCGCTGATAATCACCGATGCGTTCAAGCAGCGCATCGAGAAATAATCTGGGATCGGCCACGCGCTCATCATCGCCCTGATAACGTTCGTTCTGCGCGTCATCAAAGCCGACGAGAATCATATTCTTTTCGGGCGCGCGCCCCCTTAACTCGGACATCTCTGCCGCGCCCGCGCGCAAACCCACGCCGAAAATCAAATCGGTATCTTGCAGCGCAGTGACACACAGCGGATGACTGCGCGCCTTCTGAAAATACCCGGCGAAAAACGGATGCGCCTCGGGGATCACGCCGATCGCGTCCTGCGCGAACACCACCGGCGCTTGCAGTTTCATCGCCAGCGCCGACAATTGCGCCATCGCGCCCTGCCGGATGATGCCCTTGCCCGCCGCCAGCACCGGCGTGCGCGCGCCCATCAGCCGCTTGGCGCACTGATCGACAAATCGCGGATCGGGCCGGGCCGCCGTGGTGGCGATGCGCTGATACGCCGGCAGCACCGCCGGCTCCTCCTGCAAGATGTATTCGCTGTAATCCGACACCCGCGGCAGTTCCACATGCACCGGCCCCGGCCGCCCGCTGCGCGCGATGTGAAACGCCTTCGCCATCACCTCGGGTATGTCCTCAATGCGCTCAACGCGCGCGCTCCACTTGGTGATTTTCTTGAACATCTCATGCACAAACGCCGGATCATCAACGCCATGAAACGCCTCCAGGTCCGCCTTCAACGGCACCGCGCCACCCAGATGCACCATCGGCGAAGCCGCGCCATACGCCTGCGCCACACCCGCCATCGAATTCAATCCGCCCGGCCCGGCGGTAACCAGACACACACCGGGCTTGCCAGTCAGCCGCCCATACGCATCCGCCATGATCGACACGTTCGGTTCCTGCTTGCAGGTCACGAAACGTATCGACTCGACTTTGCTCAACCCGTCGTAGATGGGATGGATGTGCGAGCCGGGCACGCTGTAGACGCGCTCGACACCTTCCTCGCGCAAGGCTTCCGCTACGGCTTCGCCTGCGTGCATGGGTTTGCGTTGGGTTGTCATAGCCTACTCCTTACGGGTTGTGGCAACGGGCTACAGAAGCTTTGAACGGGCGGCGGCCCAATCGGCGCAAACACGCTACGCCGCCTGCAACAGGAACTCGACCTTCACCACCTCGTACGGAAATTCGATACTGCCTTCTTCCGTACGGTCAATTACACCTGCTTCGAGCAGCACCATCACATCGCCGTGAACCGCCTTTACGTCCCGGCCTACACGGCGCGCCGCTTCGCGTATGGATACCGGGCCTGCGCCACACAGGGCCTTGAGCAATTCCCACCGTTTGGCGGTGAGCACCTGCCAAAGCAACTCGGGCGTGGCAAAACTGATGCGCGCGCTCTTCTGACGTTTCCCTGTCTTCCATGCCTGTACGAAGTCCCTCATGGAATCAGCCGGCGTGCGTACTTCAAGTGTTACGGTTTTCATTGTTCCACCTGGCTATGTCTCGTTGAAAATCGGCGATCAATTGATCCGGTGTGGTGAAGTTGTAGCTGCCTTCTTTGCTACCGAAATGCCGGTGGTCGCCTTTGCCAACCTCGTTGTCGTAGCGAAGAACGCACACGCCATGCACCACATACGCCAGCCTGTACTTGTAACCGTGAGCGGAGCCAGCCACGGATTTCGGGACTTGCCACAGCACCAACTCGGCAAACGCAGCTTGCGTGTAGATGATTCGGGTGCGGACAAGCTGAATGGCCTCCATGTTGGAGACAATACCAACACCGTCCTTTGTTGTCAATTACTCCAACAACCGGAAATCGCCCGCAAAGGAGAACGTAATCGCCACAAAATCGATAACCTATGAACCTGCCGTGAAGCGTCCTCGGCGCGCCACGAGATACGGGTATTATGGCGCGGCGAACAACCTGAAGGGGACATCATGGCCCTGCTCACCCGTTGTGTGGTTTGTGCAATACATGTGATTGCCGGCGCAACCGCGCTCGCGCTCATTTCCTTCTCGCCGCCCGCCAGCGCCCAAGCCTGGCCCACCAAACCCATCCGCCTGATCGTCAACTTCCCCGCCGGCGGCACCACCGACCTGATGGCGCGCGCATTTGCGCCGAAGCTCGCGGAAGCGCTGGGCCAGCCGGTGGTGATCGACAATCGGGGCGGCGCCGCAGGCAACATCGGGCTTGAAGTCGCCGCCAAGGCCGCGCCCGATGGCTACACCATCCTTGCGTCTTCCGGCAGCCCCATTGTCGTCGGCCCGCACCTCTATAAGTTAAGCGTTGATGTGGGCCGCGATCTCGCGCCGGTCGCGCCGCTGGGACGCATTCTCACGGTGCTGGTGGTGCGCCCCGGTCTGCCGGTGAAGAGCGTGGCCGAGCTCACCGCGTTTCTGCGCGCCCATCCGGGCAAATTAAATTACGGCTCGGTGGGCACCGGCAGCACGCTGCACATCCACGCGGAACGGATGTTGTATGCGGGCAAGTTGAAGGCCACGCACATCCCGTACAAGGGCGCGGCGCTGATGGTGACGGCGCTGCTGTCCGATCAGGTGGATTTCGCGTTTGATTCGGGGCTGTCGATTCAGCATGTCAAATCCGGCAAGCTGCGCGTGCTGGCGGTGGCGGCCGCTGCGCGCTCGCCGATGTTCCCCGACACGCCGACGATGGCCGAAACCGGAACGGAAGTGAACGACGCGTTATTCGGCGTGTATGCGCCCACCGGCACGCCGCGCGCCATTGTGGCGCGGTTGAATCGAGAACTCACGCGCATCATGCAAACGCCCGAGGCACGCGGCGTGCTCGCCACCTTTGCCGCAGAGGTGTTTACCGCCACGCCCGAGGAATTCGCCGAGATACAGCGGCGCGACCGCGAGCGTTACGGGACGTTTATCCGAGCAGCCAACATCCGCGCCGATTGAGGTATTCAACATGACGAATCTACCTGTTATCACATTCGCCACGCTTGTCATTACCGCCCTATCCGCTACGGCCAACGCGCAACAAGACAACTGGCCGATCAAGCCCATCCGCGTGGTGGTGCCGTTCAGCCCCGGCACGCCGATCGAGGTGCCCACGCGCGCGGTCACGCGCAAGATGACGGAGACTTTCGGCCAGCAGTTTGTGTTCGACTATCGCACGGGTGCGGGCGGCACTATCGGCACGGCCATTGTCGCGCGCTCGCCCAAGGATGGTTACACCCTGCTTGCCACCAACTGCTCCCACAGCGCGAACCCGTCGTTTTACAACAAGCTGCCGTACGACACGCTAGGCGAATTCGCGCCGGTTTCGCAGATCAATGCCACCTACGGCAATTTGCTGGTGGTGCATCCATCGCTGCCGCCCAGGTCCGTGAAGGAATTTATCGCGCTCGCCAAATCACGGCCCGGCGAAATCAAGTATGCCTCGGGCGGCGTGGGCAGCCCGCCGCACGTGAGCGCGGCGCTGTTCGCTGCCATGGCGGGCATCCAGCTCATGCACGTGCCGTACAAGGGCACGGCCCCCGCGATGGGCGATCTTCTGGGCGGGCAGATGGAAAGCATGGTGATCAGCCCCACGATCGCCGTGACGTACCTGCACGCGGGCCGGCTGCGCGCGTTGGGCCTCGGCGGTCCACGCCGCCAGCCGCAGGTGCCTGAGGTTCCGACGTTTCATGAAGCGGGACTGACCGGCTTCGACATGACGTGTTATCACGGCCTGTGGTATCCGGCGGGCACGGCGCCCGACATCGTGCGCCGCGTGGCGGGCGAGGTCGCGAAAGCCGTCGCGCTGCCCGAGACGCGCAAACATCTCGCGGACAACGGGCTGATCCCCGTCGGCTCTTCGCCGGAGGAATTCGCCGAGTTTCTGCGCAAGGATGTCGCGCGGCAGGCGGGCATCGTGAAGCGGATCGGCCTTAAACCACAGTGAGCGCATCGTGGGTGCAGGGCTGTCGCCATCCATTCAAGCCGGAGACGTTTGATAGCTTGACGTGATGTAATCGTTCGATTACAGTTATCCGATGTTCATTCTCAAGCCCCTGCCTGGCTTTACGGCCTTGACGATGCCACGGTTCGCAGCGTTGTTGTCGCACGGCTCAAGCGCCTGGAGCTGGGCTTGATGGGAGATGTGAAGCCGGTGGGTGGTGGCGTATCGGAACTGCGCATTCATATCGGCGCGGGCTGGCGCGTGTATTTCGCTCGACATGGAATACACGTCGTTGTGTTGCTGGCAGGCGGCGCCAAGCGCACCCAGAAACGCGATATCAAGCGCGCATTGACTTTGGCCGCACTACTGGAATAAACGGAGGTAATCGATATGAAAAAGGGCATCAAAGTAGCCAAGCTACCGAATTTCGACGCGGCGCCGTATCTCGGCAACGAAAAAGCGATTGCAGCTTATCTCACCGACATTTTGTCGGCAAACGATCCGGCATTGCTGGCCGCCGCGCTTGGCGATATCGCGCGTGCGCGCGGCATGAGTGAAATCGCCAAGGCTTCCGGCATTACGCGCGAGGCGCTGTACAAGGCCTTGCGCCCCGATGCGCAGCCACGCTTTGATACTGTCAGCCGCGTATGCACGGCGCTGGGCGTCAAGTTGGTGGCGCAAACGGCTTGAATCAATGCGCGCAAGGCGCTGTGATTTTTAAAGTAGGATCACGCTTTCGTCAAACGTGAGGATGGTTCCATGAGCAAGCCCGTGTGCGTACTGTGGTTAAACGAAGCCAAGGTGTTTGAAGAAGCGCTGGCGCGCGCGGGTCTCGCCGATCAATTTGAATTACACAGCCCTGCCCCGGATCAGCCGGTGCCCGCCGAGCTGGCCGCACGCGCCGAGGTGCTGGTGGCGTGGCGGCCGGGCGGCTACTTGAAACAGATGCCGCGACTGCGCTACGTGCAGGCGATGACCGCCGGCGTAGAAGCATGGCTGGAAAGCCCGGATGTGCGCGCCGATATCGCGCTGTGCTGCGCGCGCGGCACGCATCGCGTGTCGATGCCCGAAAATATCCTCGGCGCGATTTTTCATCTCACCAAGCCTTACATGCAATGCGCGCTGGATCAGCGCGACAGCCGCTGGGCGAAGCGCCAATCAACGCCGCTGGTGGGCAAGACGCTGGGCATCCTGGGGCTGGGCGCCATCGGTCAGGAGCTCGCGCGCAAGGCGGCGGCGCTGGAAATGCGCGTGATCGGCACCAAGCGCCGGGTCGAGACGCTGCCGAATGTGGCAAAGGTTTACCCGCAAGAGGCGACCGATGAGGTGCTCGCCGCGTCGGACTTTGTGCTGCTGCTGTTGCCTGTCACGCCGGACACCGAGAATTTCATCAACGCGCAGCGTTTGAAAATGATGAAGCCCACGGCGTGGCTGCTGAACTTTGCGCGCGGGGCGCTGATCGTGGACGACGACCTCATTGCCGCGGTCAAGGCGAAAATCATCGCCGGCGCGGTGCTCGATGTGTTCCGCGAGGAGCCACTGCCGGCTACACATCCGTTCTGGCAAACGGATGGCATTCTGGTGCTGCCGCATATCGGCGGCGGGCATCCGATGCGCACGGCGGCGGTGGCGGACCTTTTTGCAGACAATGCGCGGCGGTTTCTCGCTGGGGAAAAACTGAATGCCGTGGTGGATCGCGCGGCGGGGTATTGAGTGCAGGATTGAGGATTGAGTGATTAGCGGCATCCAATAACCAGGGAGGCAGTCATGTTCGACATTCGGCTTAGCGACGAGCAGCGGGCGTATCGGGATCTGGCGCGGCAGTTCGCGCAGAACGAAATCAAACCTATCGCGCTGGAACTCGATAAAAAACCGAACTGGGAAGACCGCATTCCGTGGGAGGTGCTGAAAAAAGGCTCCAAGCTGGGTTTTCGCACCTTTGCGCTGAGTGAAGAAAACGGCGGCGCGGGCGCGTCCGATCACTTGACCGCGTGCCTGATTGCCGAGGAACTCGCCGCCGGCGACATCGGCACGGCGTATTACTACATGCTCACCGCGCGGCGCGCGCGCGATTGGTTCGAGCTGCGCATGACGCAGGAGCAGCGCGATTATTTTCTGCCGAAGTTTGTGAACGACGATCTGTATTTCACCACGGTGGCGATCCACGAACCCGACACCGATCTGGGCTTTGACTACTACACCGAGACGCCCGATACCGCGCGCTTTAAAACCCGCGCGGTCGAACAGCCCGACGGCTCGTGGCTCATCAACGGCGCGAAAAATTTTCAGACCGTCGGTTATCTCGCGAAACTGCTGGTGGTGATGGCGCAAACCCCCGCCGGGGCGAGGCCGTTTCTGGTCGAGGGCGATTCACCGGGCGTGGTACGCCATCCGATGTCGAAAATCGGCCGGCGCATTGGCGACAACGCGGAGGTTTTTTTCGATAACGTGCGTGTGCCCAAGGGCCGCATCCTCGCGCCCAATCCGCCGGGGCGCACCGACATCGGCACCCATGTCACCATCGCCGCGATCACCCTCGGCCTCGGGCGCGCCGCACTGGAGGAGACCATCAAGTACACACAGGAGCGCGTCTCCGGCGGCAAGCCCATCATCCAGCATCAGGCGGTGGGACTCACCATCGCCGAGATGGCGATGAACCTCGAAGCGGCGCGGCGGCTGATCTGGACGGCGGCGTGGGCAAAGGATCACCCGGAAGCCTTCGCCGACGGCACCGCGGAAGCACAACCCTACGAGATGATGGCGCTGGCCTTCACCGGCACGGCGGTGCAACGCTTGACCGAGCAGGGCATGGAGTTCTTCGGCGGCATGGGCGTGGTGCAGGGCATGCCGATTGAAAAATACGTGCGCGATGCACTGGTGCAAAAACACATCTCGTTTCCGTATCCATCGCGCTACAAGATCACCGAGGCGCTGGTGGGCTACAAGCGGAAGGTGTTGCCTTATTTGGGGAATACCTGATTTCGGTCCAGCGGCGTTACATTCCTGTCTTTTCAGAGAAGTACGTAGCCCGGAAGGAGGCCATGGTTTTTATGGCTGTATTCCGGGGAAGTTAAGGTGCATGAACCCGCGTGTTTTCGATGTACGGTGCTTCCTCCCGGAATACGTCCTGCGGACTCCTTCCGGGCTACGGGAGATGTGTGCTAAGGCGTCGAGCCAAAATAACTTGAACGAAATGTAACGATCTAAGCCAATTCTCTGAATAGAAATTATTTGAAAGTATCGCAGCACGTACAACTAATATCTACGCGATTCCTAAGCGCGCGATTGTCGCGGGACGCTAACCCAACCTAATCGGCCGAATCGCCACGCCATCCTCGATTATCCGTTGATTCACCATATTGGCGCAGGCGGCGATCACTTCCAGGTTGGGCGTCGCCACGCCAGTCAGCGCGCCGACTTCGAGCAACGCATCGAGTATGGCATTGAGTTCCAGCGCACGGCCCGCGCGCACATCCTGCAAGGTTGACGACGCGAGCGACACGCGCTGGGCGGTGGCGGCCACCAGCGTTTCGGCATCCACATCGAGCGGGCTACCCACTGCACCGGCCAGCGCGATCACCTCGCGCGTCATCGCGACGGCCAGCCGCGCCGTCGGCGCATAACTCGCCGCTTGTTTGGGCGAGGCCTGCGTGATCGCGCCCAGGGTGTTCCACACCGCGTTCGACAATAGCTTGGTCCATTTGGCCTTGCGGATATCCGCCACGGGTTTGCCTGACCATCCCGCCGCCGTGGTGATGTTGGCGATGGTTTGCAGCCGCTCGCTCATGCGGTTGTCGATCTCGCCCAGTGTCAGCGAATCGGCATCGGAGTCGGCCAGCCGGATGTGCGCCGGGGCCAGCACGTCGGTGGGTTTGAAGGCGATGCCGCCAATGATGTTCGCCGCTGCAAAGGTGCGCGACAACACGCCATCGGGATCGAGCGTTTTCAACGGCGTGCCTTGGTAGCGAGATTCGATGCCGTCGAAGTACCACCACGGAAGACCGTTCTGCGGGAACACGAACATGGCGTCCTTGCCGCCTAGCGAACGCACATGCTCCGCTGCGGCCACCAGTTGATGTGACTTCAGGGTGACGAAGATCAAATCGTAGGGCGGCTTTTCTTCACCGGGCCGAACCGCGCGCACTTTGATGGGATCAGGGCGGCCGCTTTTTGGGCCTTCGAGAATAACGCCGCGCGTGGACATTGCCTCATAGGGCGCACCGCGTGCGACCAGCGTCACGTCCTCGCCCGCCGCCGCCAAAATCGCACCCAGATAGCCGCCGATGGCGCCGGCGCCGTAAACCAGAATTTTCATTACTCGACCTTTATTTTCGCTTCGCGTATCGCCTTGCCCCACTTGGCGATTTCCTCGCGCACGGTCTGCGCGAACGCAGCTTGCGAGTCGGCAACGATGTCAAAGCCCAGCGCCGCCATGCGCTCTTTAACGTCAGGCAATTGCATCAACTTCATCACCTCGCGGTGCATGCGATCAACGACTTCTTTTGGCGTACCGGCAGGTGCGAGAAAACCCTGCTTGGTATCCGAGTCGATACCGTTCACACCCACCTCAACCGCCGTCGGCACATCGGGAATATTCGCCGCGCGCTTGGGCGCCAGCACTGCGATGCCGCGAATGGAACCGGCTTTGATGTGCTGCGCCATCGGCGGCACCGCCGTGATGCCGATGCTGACCTGATTCGCCAGCACTGCCTGCACCACGGGGCCTGCGCCGGTGTAGGGGATGTGCGCGATGTCGATGCCGAGCGACAGCCGCATCAGCTCGCCCGACAAGTGCGGCGTGGTGCCCGCGCCCGGCGAGGCATAGTTGTAGTTACCCGGATTGGCTTTTACCAGCGCCACCAATTCCCTGGCGTTCTTGAACGGTTGCGAAGCATGCGCGGTAATGATGTTCGACGATGCAGCGACGCAGGTGATCGGAAGAAAATCCTTGATCGGATCAAACCCCGGCTTCGCATACAGACTGGGGTTCACCATCAGGCTGGAGCTCACCAGCAGAAACGTATAGCCGTCGTTGGCCGCGCGCGCCGCCATTGCCATGCCGATATTGCCGCCCGCGCCGCCGCGATTGTCGATTACCACTTGCTGACCCAGCGCCTCGGTGAGCTTGGCCGCCATCACGCGGCCGATGATGTCCGTCGGGCCGCCGGGCGCGAATGGCACGATCACGCGAATGGGGCGCGTGGGAAATGTCTGCTGAGCGGTGGCGTGTTGCGCGCCCGCGCAGGCCGCGAGCGCCAGCAGCACCCGTGCCGTGGTGCGCATAGGGGTATTTAACATAAGTATTTGTTTTTATTGACTATTTTACTTACCAGCGGCCAGCTTGAGCACGCTCGACACATCGGCACATTTCTCGATATTCATCAACGCGATCGCCAGCGCCGCCGCGCGCTTGTCGCCAATCACCGGTATGGCAAGGCGCGCAAATTTATCCAGCAGTTCCGCATCGCTCATCGGGTTCTGGATCGAGCCTTTCGGATAATCGATCCGCGACGTGAAGGTGCGGCCATCGTTTAACGTCGCCACCATGTTGCACGACACGCCGCGCGGCAGCGTGGCATCCACCGCGATGCTGGTGATGTCGCTCAAGTGTTTGACCTTGGCGTTGCGGATGTTCTTGTCGCTGTACTGTTTGAGCAACGCCTGGCCTTCGAGCAACGCCACCGCCACCGAAAACGGCAGCGACACCTGCGCTTCGTGGTAAGTGCGCGGCGCTTTGTTCTGGTGATACAACGCCCAATCGGGATGGCGCGTGAACGCTATCGACTTGACTTGACTCACGTCAAAGCCCGGCTGCTTGCGCACATCCAGCGCGCAATCAATCGCGTTGTGTATCGGCCGCGCGCACGAATACGGCTTGAATTCAATCAGCAGTTCAAACGGCTGATTGATGCCTACGACCAATTGCTCCGGGAAATTTTTGTCGGTGAACGCCCTCAAGAAACCGCGCTCGCCCTCGAAAATAGTATCCGCGCCGGTAAAGCCAAGCTGCGCCATCAACGCGGCAGTGACGCCATTACGCGCAGTCGGCCCCGGATTAAAACGCTTTTGCATCGATGGGCCGTACATTTCCATCAGGCCCGATGCCTGCGCGCCGGCCATGCCGAGCGCGTTGGTGATTTTCGCGGGATTCAGCTTCAGCAGCTTCGCCGCCGCGATGGTCGCGCCAAACACGCCGCAGGTCGGCGTGGTATGAAAACTGCGATTGCGCAGCGAGTTGTTCGCGGCGCGGCTCACGCGCTCCATCATTTCGCAGCCAGCGGCCAGTGCGGCAATCAACTGCTTGCCGTTGGCGTGGGTGGCATCCGCCACCGCCAGCGCCGATGAATACACCGGCGGACTGAAGTGAAACAGCGCCAACACGTCGATATCATCAAGCTCGATGCTGTGCGAGGAAATCGCATTGGCAAAAGCCGTGGTCGCCATCGATGATTTAGCCTTGTCGCCAATCAATTGCGCGCCTGATTTCCCCCCTTGCTCGCGTGCAAAGCGGCGCGCAATGACGCCGCTTTCGCTTTGGCTGCCGGCCAGGGCAACGCCGAGATAATCAAGCAACAGGCGTTTGACTGCGTGGCGCGATTCCGGCGTAAGGTCGTTGTAGTTGAGTTTGGCGAAGCGGGCGGCGAGTTGTTGGGCGTGGGTTTGTTGAGCCATGATGATTCCAGTCGTTTATGAAGTAAAAACAAAAAGCTTTTTGACACAGATTTACGCAGATGAACGCAGATTTTTCTCGGGGTAATCTGCGTTCATCTGCGTAAATCTGCGTCGAAAAAGGTGTTGACGTTACGGTGCGGGATGCGTCAGTTCGCGCTAACCGGCGCAGCCATCAGCGCGGTGAGTTCGTTGGTATTTTCCATCTTTTCCAATCCGGCGACGAGCTTCACCGCCTTGTCGATATCGGCTTTCGACAAACAGCCGCTCACCACGTGGCGGAACTTGTATTCAATATCTTCGGGCTTCATGGGGTTTTCCGGACTGCCGCGGCGGTGATGCAGAAATTTCTCCGTGACGCGGCCATCTTTTGCGGTCACGCGCACGCGCGCCGCATGCCGGAACGGCGGCCCCATTTTTTCAATCTCCGGGTCAACAAACGCGCTGACACGTGAAATAAAATCAAAAATCGCCGGATCGCGCAAGCGTGATTCCTTGTACTGCTCGGTAAACGCCATGCCGTCCAACGCCGTCACCGCGAGGCCGTAATACAAATTCATCTGCGCCGCCGTCACGCCCTGCGCCTTGTATTCCCACGCGCAATGCACATGCGTCATCGGGCTTAAACCGGTTTCGAGTTTGGCGATATCGCCGGCCTTGAGGTTGTTTTCGCGCATGATTTCGGCCAGACCATCCAGCGCGGTATGGATGCTGGTCACGCTGGCGTGCGGCTTGTAGCCGACGTTGAGCGTTTCCCATTCCTTACCCAAACCATCGGTGAGCCGCGCCGCGTTGGGCGTATCGGAGTACACCGCGAGATAGCCGCCGTACGCGGCTTCGAGCACATCCGTAATTCCGGTAAACCCCTGCTGCGCCAGCAACGCCGAGTACACGCCGCTTTGCGCCGCGCGCCCGGAATGAAAACGCTTGACCATCGCACCTTCCTGCGCCGCCATCAGCCCGCCCGCCTGCGAGCCGGACATGCCGAGCGCGTGCTGGAATTGCTCCGCGTTCAGATTCAGCATGCGCGCCGCCGTGGCGCTGGCGGCGAACACGCCGGACGTTCCCTGCGGATGAAAGCCGCGAAAAAACAAACCCATGGTCGCCGCATTGCCCACGCGCGCGCCGATTTCGTATCCGGCAACCATGCCGGTGATCACATCGCGGCCTGACATGCCGCCCGCGGCCTCCGCAAAACCAAACGCCACCGGCGGCGCGAGTGAACCGATGTGGACGATCGATTCTTTATGGATATCGTCGAGTTCAAAGGCGTGGCCGGACGTGCCGTTCACCAGCGCGGCCAGCGACACCGAGGTTTTTTTGCCCATGCCGTAGAGCGAGGCTACCGGTTTGGCGCCCTCGGCCATGGCGAGTGCGGCAACTTTTTGTGTCCACGGCAGCGTCGCGCCGTAGAGCGCGCAACCGATGTGATCGAGTACCGAGAGCTTGATGCGCTCGATCACTTCTTTCGGCAGGTCATTGAATTGAATCGCAGATGCAAAACGCGCGAGATCGCGCGTGGCGTGTTCGAGTAACGGGGGTTTGGAACTGCTCATTGCAGGCTACTCCAGTGCATCAAAAATATAAAATTAAATCAATCACTTAAAACATTTGACGCAGATAAACGCGGATTTTCACAGATGTCTGTTGTAAATCTGCGTTCATCTGCGAAATCCGTGTCGAAGACTTTGACGTGTTTTAGATCGAAAACGCATACCTCAATAATTCGGCACCGCATCCAACCGCACCACGATGTCTTTCAATTCAGCCGACGGCGCCGGATAACGCTGCATCACCAGCGGATCATGTCCCGGCACAATGTGTTTATCCGAATCGGCCAACTGCCGCAACCGCGCATAACCATCGAGCGTATCGCCCAGATGGAACGTGGTTGCAAACACGCGGCCCTGCTCGAAATGCTCGTAGTAATGGCTGGTGTCGGAAGCCACCACCACCCAGCCGCGTGCGGTATGCACGCGCACGCATTGCAGGCCCGCGGTGTGGCCGCCGATGTGATGCAGGCTGATGCCGGGCGCCAACTCAGCCTCACCGCGATAGAAGGTCACGCGATCCTTATAAACGAGCCGCACCATGCCGACGACCTCATCGACTTCATAGCCGTGGTTGAACTGCCTGTGGCGCATGTGACGGCCCGTGGCATAGGCCATTTCCGCATCCTGCAAATGAAACTGCGCGGCGGGGAAATCCTGAAACGTACCGACGTGATCGTAGTGCAGATGCGTGATCACCACATCTTTGACTTCGGCCGCCTTGCAGCCCATCAGCGCGAGACCTTCGGCGGGCGTGCGCAGGAAGATGCGCTTCCTGTGCTCGGCCATCGATTGAGTACAGCCGGTGTCGATCACTATCGTGCGCTCGGCATTGCGCACCAGCCACACGAAGTAATCCATCGGCATCGAGGCATCGTGCGGATCGCCGCCGACGAAGTGGTTGGTGCGCTTGGCGTCGCGCCAGGCGTATTTGATGGCGTAGATTTCGTAGTTGGGGAGTGTCATGGTGTTCCTTTAAAAATTAACCACAAATGCTTTTTTGCCGCAGATTAACGCAGTTGCCGTAGGATGGGTACTGGCCCATGGCCGTAACCCATCACAACGCAAGGTGATGAGCCAGTGTTGGTGATGGGTTGCGCTACGCTCCACCCATCCTACGGTTACTGTCGCGAAACCGATGATCCACACTCAGCGCCGCGAGCCACCCATCGCGTAAACAGCTTAAAAAATCCCCCGGCCGGTAGCAATCCCCCGCCAGTTCGTATTCGACGCCGGCTTCTTCGAGCAGCGGCGCCACGTCGCGCACCGGTGCGGGGCCGGTGGCGAAGATCAACGCATCACCGACATCGATGTCGCGCGAGCTGCCGTCATCGGCGCGCAGCGTCAGCGTCGTGCCCTCGGCACGCTCCACCTTCACCTGCATCAGCATTTGCGTGCCGCGCGCGGCGAGCCGCTCCACGAGTTCCATGCGATTGTTGCGGGCCATGCCGGCGGCTATCGTGCCCAGCATTTCAACTATTGTGCATTGTTTGCGCTGCACGCTCAGCAAATCAGCGGTTTCGGCGCCGACCATGCCGCCGCCGATGATGGTGACGCGCTTCGCATGCACCAGCAGCGCCGGCGTGCGCAACACATCCCATGCATGCAGCACACGCACCGCGCCGGATAGTTTCGATACATCGAACGGATGCGCGCGTGGCCGCACGCCGGTGGCGACGATGGCAAAGTCGGGGGCATAGGCGCGTATCGCCGCGACACTCGCGGTGGTTGATGTGCGGATAGCCACGCCGAGCTCGCGCAGCATATCCAGCCGGTAGCTCAGTATCGGCTCCACTTCCATCTTGTCGGGTGCGGCCATCGCCAGCGGCATCTGGCCGCCGGGTTGCGTGGATTTTTCCCACACTTCGACATGATGCCCGCGCGCCGCTGCCGCGCGCGCCGCTTCCAATCCGGCAACGCCCGCGCCGATCACCAGCACGCGTCGTGGCGTCTTGGTTTTACGTTCGGGAAACAACTGCGGCTCGGCGTGCTCCAGCGCTTCGAACTCGGTACCGATCATCGGGTTATGCACACACACGACATCTTTTTCCAGCGTCAGCCGCTCGAAGCACACGTTACACGCGATGCACTTTCGTATCGGCGCTTTCACTTCGCCAAACGCTTTCGCGCACCAATGCGCGTCGGCATACAACGCGCGGCCTACGGAAATAAAATCCGCGCAGCCGTCGGCGAGTAATTTTTCGCCATCTTCGGGATCGACCACGCGCCCCGCCACCAGCACGGGGATCGTCACCGCGTCCTTGATCGGCTTCGCGTAGGGTCCCAGACAACCGCGCGCAAACGACGGCGGCTGGATGCAATATTTCGACAACTGCGGACTTTCATTGCTGCCGCCCGACAGGTCCAGCGCCGCAACTCCTTGTTTTTCAAGACATTTTGATAGTTCTATGATATCCGCTTCGCTGTAGCCACCGTCGGTGAATTCCGTCGCGGACAAGCGAATGATCAACGGAAAATCCGGCAGCGCCTGCTTCACGCGATCCAGCGTCTCGAACAAAAAGCGCGCGCGGTTTTCAAACGAGCCGCCGTATTGATCGGTGCGGTGATTCAAACGCGGCGTAAAAAACTGCTGGAATAAATAGCCGTTGCCGGCGTGTATCTCAACACCGTCGTAGCCCGCGTAATACAAACGCCGCGATGCCGCGACAAACTGTTTTTGTATCTCGATGATTTCCGCCACGGCCAGCGGACGCACGTCGTCGCCGGTGTTCGGATTTTTCCACGGCGAGGGACCCACCGGCTCCATGTTGAGCACATGGCGGCGCAGCAGCGCGCCGCGGTGATTGAGTTGCGCGCACACCAACGCGCCATGCGATTTGATCGCCTCAACGATGCTCGCCAGCCCTGGAATAAAACGGTCGTGATACACGCACAGCGAGTTGTGATGTGGCCGCGCGAATTCGGTCACCACCATCGCCTCGGTCATGATCATGCCCACGCCGCCGCGCGCGCGCTCGGCGTAATACGCGCGATCCCGCTCGGTGGACAGCCCGTCGGTGGTGCTGTAATTGGTGCCCATCGGCGCCATCACCACGCGATTGCGCAGCTTGAGCGGGCCGATATGGCCGGGTTGGGCTAACAACCTCAAGGTCAAAAACCTTTAGACACAGATTTACGCAGATGAACGCAGATTTCTAAAACGTCGGTTGTCATCTGCGTCAATCTGTGAAATCTGTGTCGAAGATTTTGATGTTCAGTCCGCACGCGCGCCGGATGCCTTCGCTACCTTGCCCCAGCGCACCAGTTCATCCCGCAGAAAATCCGCGCACAGCACCGATGAACTTTGGGTAAACACTTCGACACCCACGCTGGAGAGCCGATCCCGCACCTCGGGCGCGTTGACGGCTTTTATCAGCGAACCATATAGCCGCTGCACCACCGGCGCGGGCGTTTTCACCGGCGCCAGTATCACAAACCAGTTGACCGCCTGCAGGTCGGGCAAGCCCGCCTCGATCGAGGTCGGCAGGTCGGGCATCTGCGCGATGCGCTTTTC